>JBDTXV010000018.1:0-13272 GCA_040006015.1 Caldimonas sp. | reverse complement strand
GACAAACTACGCCGCACACTGGTCAACTTGCTGGGCAATGCGATGAAATTCACCCATAAGGGATGGGTCCACCTGATGGTGAGGCCCGGCGTGCGTCCGGGCCAGGTGCATTTCGAGGTTCGTGATACTGGTGTCGGGATCAGCGAAGCCGACCAGAAAGTCGTGTTCAACGCATTCCGGCAAGTGGGATCGCATGCAACCGCGCGCCGCGAAGGGACGGGGCTGGGCTTGACAATCGCGCACGAGATCGCGAACCTGCTCGGCGGCGATATCACGTTGAAGAGCACCCCCGGCTTCGGTTCGATCTTCGACTTCTCGGCGCAGTTCGAGCCGGCGTCGGAGCCGTCGGCGCAGATCCTCAGAGTCGATGGCCCTGGACGAAGCGACGCCGAGATGTGTGCGCGCATCCTGCTGGTCGAAGACAACGACGTGAACGCGCTGATTGCCGGGTCGATGCTCGCCAACCAGGGTCACCAAGTGGAGCGGGTCGCCGACGGCGCCGAGGCAGTGCGACGCACGTTGCGCGAAATCGATCGACCCGACCTCGTGCTGATGGACTGCCTGATGCCGACAATGGACGGCTTCGACGCGACGCGATCGATTCGTGCACAGGAAGCGGCAATGGGACTGCCCCGCGTGCCGATCATCGCGCTGTCGGCAATCATCGACGAGGACACAGGGCGCAAGTCGCTCGATGCCGGCATGGACGATGCGCTCGGCAAGCCCTTTTCCGACGACGACCTTCGACGGGTGATACGACCTTGGCTCGCGCTGCGAGCGAGCGAAAGGCAAGGCGCGCTGGCCGGCCTTCGCCGCGATTCAGTTGATCAGAGCGGCTCTTGAGCCTGGCCTCTCGAGCTGCTCAGCGCTGCTCACGTTGGTCGCGCCAACCGACCAGCCGCGTATTTGCTCGACCGAACCGGACGATTCGCGCCGGGGCAGGGCAGGACGGTTCGATAGCAATTGGATATCCGGATGCGCTGTTTCGATCATGAAATCGTACAGCGGGTGCTGCGCCTCGCGCCAGCGGCTCTCGGCAGTCGTGACGTTGAACGTCAGCACGTGATGGTCCAGCCGGCCGACGTGGAGCATCGGCAACATGTGACCGTCATCGAAGACGGGCGCGAAACCGAGCCGTCGGTACTGCCGCAATAACGCGTCGCTGCGCGCGCAAATCACCATCCAGCGGACCTGGGTCGCGAGGCAGAACAGATAACTCGCCTTCATCAAGCAGAGCTTGACCAACGGATCGGCCCCGGCCACTGCAGAGAGGCGGGTGATCTCGGCCCGGGTGTCGTTCCGCATTTCCTCGGGCACGGTCATGCTGTGCTCGATCAACAGCGGGCCGCCGGCGTTAGTCTGAAAACGTGCGGTGCCGACGGCTTCGCCGCTGGCCTTGTCCACGCAAAGCACGACGATGGTGTTCTCGTCGGCGTCGAGCAGGTCGGGTTCCAGCAACGTCGCGCGCAGCTGCGGGACGTGGTGCCCGTACGACAACGCTCGAACCCGGCACGCCGCCTGCAACTCACTGCGAGTGCGGGCGATCCGTACGCCAAAGCTCAGTGACTGCGTGTGCATCGACAGGCTCCGCCCAAATATTCTTCGAAGGTCGCGCTTGCAAGAGGCGCGCCAGAATTGGCCCTGTGGAAACCGACCGCTTTCGCGAACCGCGATCGCACCCGCTTTTGGCTCGCGTGGTGTGGCGATTTCCGAAAACTCCGTGCGATTAAACCGCAAATCCCGGCGGCTCTTCCGCGACCGAAGCGTAACCGAAAGTTTTCGTATTTCGCGCAACGCCGGTTCCGGTCTAACACCGATTGCCGCGGTCTGAAAACGCCGGATCCTTCGGGACGCGATGCGCAGCAGAAGTGGGCCTATCCGGGCTACCCTCTGGCTGGGCCCTCGGGCCGAGACCTCGCGACCCGACAGCCATGACCGACGCCGCATCGCCCGCAACCTTGGAGCCTCTGGCCGCCGACCGCAGCCGCCACGGCCCCGTGCCGGCCTGGCTTTTCGATCCGCAGTGGCTCAATGTGATCGTCGCCAACTCGGCCGCGTCGGTCCGATACGGCTATTCGGAGGCGGAGTTCCTGCGGCTGACGATGGCCGACATCGTCTGTGCCGACGAGATCGGCGAGTTCATGCGGTCGATCGAGCCACTATCGGGCCAGGCCGGACGCATCCGCAGTTGGCGTCACAGATGTCGGGACGGAACGGTGATCGCCGTCGAAAGCCAGACCGATCCGCTCGAATATCGAGGAGGTCCGGCGCTGCTCGCGATCGTGCAGCCGCTCGACAGTGCGTCCGCCGGGACCGTCGCAGTGCTCGCCGACGCCGATGCCGCGATTCCCACGGCGGCCGATGCGGGGCGGCGGCGTGCGATCGGTGAAATCGAAGCCGCCGAGATCAAGAGCCGAACGAGGTCCGAGTTTCTCGGTCGCTTGAGCCATGAACTGCGCACCCCGCTCAATGCGGTGATCGGATTCGCCGAACTGCTGACCCAGCAGCGCAGCGGCCTCGATCTGACCCAGGCCCGGTATCTCGATCACATCCTCGATGCCGGTCGCCACCTGCTCGCGCTCGTCGACGACGTGCTCGATCTGCAGCGGATCGACGCACACCGCGTCGCGCTCGAGTTGCGCCCGGTCGAAGTGGCTGACTTCATTTCGACCGAGATGGTTTTGCTGACGCCGCTTCTGGAGCAGCAAAGCCTGACGATGGTGAACGAGGTGCCCTCGGGGCTCGTGGTTTGCGCCGACGTGAAATGTCTGCGTCAGGCGTTGCTGAATATCGCGACGAACGCGATCAAGTTCAACCGGCCGGGCGGAATCGTGCGCTGGAGCGCCAGCGTGGTGCGGCCCGGGTTCGCGGTGCTGATCATCACCGACACCGGATTCGGCATCTCGGGCGAGCAGTTGCCGCGACTGTTCCAGCCGTTCGATCGCCTCGGCATGGAACATTCGTCGTACAAGGGCAACGGACTGGGCCTGATGATCGCCAGGGGGCTGCTCGAACAGATGGGCGGGCGGCTCGATCTGCACAGCCGGGTCGGCGTCGGGACGCAGGTGCTCGTCGAGCTGCCGTTGGCCGAGGCGCACTCGCTGTTCGGAGACCTCGATTCGAACGCTGCGGATTCCGCCCAGCCGATCTCTCCGGTCGCGCCCGTCGCCGTGCCGGTGCCGATGCAAAGCAACCTGATGCCGACGATCCGGCTGCTCTATGTCGAAGACAACCGGATCAACGCGATGCTGTTCGAGGCCGTGCTCGGGGCCCGGCCCGACATCGAATTGCGCATCGCGACCACGGGCTGGGAGGCGCTCGATGTCGTCGAGGAATGGATTCCCGACGTCCTCGTTCTCGATGCGAACCTGCCCGACATCAACGGGATTCGGCTGCTGCGGCAGCTTCGCGACATCGAATCGCTGAAGGCGACGCCGGCCTTCATGTGCTCGGCCGATGCGATGGAAGAAGACGTCGAGCTCGCGCGTGCCGCCGGCTTCGTCGACTACTGGACCAAGCCGGTCGATTTCGACAAGGTGCTCGCGGATCTGCGCCGACTGACACTCGCAACGACGGGCGGCGACGGGCGCTGAGCGGCCGACCGATAGCGGCGCTCGGCTCTTCCGTCGCTGCGCTCTCCGAACGCAGTGCAAGAATGAAGCCGGCTGAAACGCGCCGCCCATCCGCTTCGAAAGGTCTGCAGTGAATCTGAAAGTCCCTATCCAGATACTCGACGAGCTCGCCGAGTCGGTCATCCGGTCGACCGGCTCGCTCGATCTCGCGAGCGGTGAGATCTTCGACGTCCGCTACGAAGTCGATCGCCCGGGCCAACTCGGCCTGCCGGCCGCCGACGAGCAATACGAATTCACGAGCGGAACGCTGTCGAACGACGGCAAGGATGTCGAATTCCGGATCGACGTCGACGTGATGGCGGCGCGCTATTACGTGAACCCGAGCGAGCTGCTCGAACTGAAGGTGCGCGCGGCGAAGCTCTTCGCCGGACTCGAGGGCAAGGCGCTGCTCGAAAGTGCTCAACGCTCGGTCGCGCCCGCTGTTCCCGAGCCGAGCGCGGATCCCGCTGCGATCGCGTCGCGGCGCCGCCTGCACTAGCCGACCGGCACGGCGCGCGCGGCTCTCCTCACCAGCTGTTGCGCAGTTCGCGCAGTTTCAGGAACACCGTCTGCGGGTCGGGGTTTTCCGGCAGGTCCGGAAATGCCGCGCGCAGGTTCGCGACAACGCTGGCGCTGTCAAGGCGGAAGAACGTGTTGAAGCGCTTTTCGTCGGCGAGCGTCGCGACCGCCGAGGCCGCCGGGTCGTGTCCGGTGACGATCGCCAGGCGTTCCCGCGCCGCGGCGTTGTCGGGCTCGCGCGCCAGCGTGAACTTCAGGTTGGATTCGATGTAGTCGTGCCCCGGATAGACCTGGGTGTCGTCCGGCAGCGTCGCGAGCTGATGCGCGAACGTCGCATACAGCGCCTTCGGATCGCCGCCGTTGTGGCAGTTGCCGGCGCCGGCGTTGAACAGCGTGTCGCCGGAAAAGAGCGCCGGCTGGTCGGTGTGCGAGCGCAGACAGATGTGGCACATCGTGTGGCCGGGAGTGTCCAGGCATTCGAGCTCGACGCGCTTGCCGACCTTGATCACGTCGCCGGCCTCGACGCCGCGGTCGACGCCGTCGATCCGTCCGGCCGCGCGCGCATGCGCGATCACCTTGGCGCCGGTCGCGGCGACGACGGCGGCGTTGCCGCCGGTGTGGTCGTGGTGCTCGTGGGTGTTGAGGATCTGCGTGATGCGCCAACCGTTGGCCTTCGCCTTGGCCAGGCATTTCCCGTGATCGAGCGGATCTATAGCCAACGCCTCGCCGGTCTCCGGGCAGGCGATCAGGTAGTTGAAGTTGCGGTAGGCGTTGCCGGTCCAGATGCGCTCGACGATCAAGGGGTCCTCCGAGGCGTCGTTACTGAAGAGTCGATTCTAAGAAGGCGCGACGACACGCCGCGGAACGGTCAGCGTTGCGCCTTGTCCTTCGCGTTCTGCGCCTCGATGCGTTCGCGCGCTTCGAGCCAGTCGGCATCGCGCCACGCGCGCAGCTCGTAGAAGTTGCCGCCGGTCGCGAGCGCGTTGGCGCCGTCCATCATGATGCTCTGGCCGGTAAGCCAGTCGCACCGGCCCGGCGCCATCAGGAACGTCGCGAGGTTCTGCAGCTCGCTCATCAGGCCGGCGCGCGCCATCGGGTTTCTTTCCCGGCTGCGCGCGCCGGGCTCTTCGCCGGGGTTCAGCCGTTTGCTCATCCCTTCGGTCGGAATCTCGCCGGGCCCGACCGCATTGAGGCGGATGCCGTGCGGCGCCCATTCGACCGCGAGCGACTTCGTCATCACGTCGATCCCGGCCTTGCTCATCGCCGACGGCACGACGTAGGGCGAGCCGTTGTCGACCCAGGTCGTGATGATGCTCATCACGTTGCGAAAGGGCGCGCCGGCCTGCCATTCGCCGGCCTTCGCCGCTGCGACCCAGCGCTTGCCGACCGCCTGCGTGACGTAGAACGTGCCGTGGAAGACGATGTTGGCGACCGCGTCGAACGCGCGCGCCGAGAGGCTCTCGGTCGGCGCGATGAAGTTGCCGGCGGCGTTGTTGATCAGGCCGGTCAGCCCGCCGGTCTGCCACAGCGAGTCGACCATCTCCTCGACCGCCGCCGCGTTGCGGATGTCGACGCCGAAGGTGTCGATCCGGCGTTGCGGATAGCGCGCCCGCCACGCTTCGGCGGTCGCATCGCAGACCGCCTTGCGCCGGCCGCAGATCGCGACGTCGGCGCCGAGGTCGAGGAAGCCTTCGGCCATCGCCTGGCCGAGGCCGCTGCCGCCGCCGGTGACGAGGATGCGCTGGCCGGCCATCAGATTCGTCGCGTACATCGCTGCTCTCCTTTCTGCGCTACCCCGTCGACGCGCGTCCGGCGGTCCGCACCGTCGCCCGGAGGAACCGGCGTGTCGCGACATATCATCGACCGAGGAGGAACGAGTATGGCTGACATCGAGGTCGCCGCGCTGGCGCCGGAGCTGATCGAAACCCTGCAGGGCATCACGACCGCGACGTTGACGACGGTGCTGCTGAAGCAGGGTCTGCGTAACGTCTGGATGCGCGGCACGCGACCGCTCGCGGCCGGGTTGCCGCGGCGCGTCGGGCGCGCCTTCACGCTGCGCTTCGTGCCGGCGCGCGAAGACCTCGCGACGCCGGCGTCATGGGCTGCACCCATCTCGACGCGGGCCGCGATCGAGGCGATGCCGCCCGGCGTGATCGCGGTCGCCGATGCGATGGGCGTCACCGACGCCGGCATCTTCGGCGACATACTTTGTGCGCGCATGAAGAAGCGCAATGTCGCCGCCCTCGTCAGCGACGGCGTCGTACGCGACGTCGCCGGCGTGCTCGGCACCGGCCTGCCGGTCTGGTGCCAGGGCGCAGCGGCGCCGGCGTCGGTGACCGGCCTGACGTTCGTCAGCTGGCAGGAGCCGATCGGCTGCGGCGGCGTCGCGGTGTTTCCGAACGACGTCGTCGTCGTCGACAGCGACGGCGCGGTCCTGATTCCGGCTGCGCTGCTCGACACGGTCGTCTCGGCTGCGCTCGAGCAGGAGCGGCTGGAGGGCTGGATCATGCGCGAGGTCGAAGGCGGCGCGGCACTGCCGGGGCTCTATCCGATGAACGCGGCCAGCAAGGCGCGCTACGAAGCCTGGAAGCAGGGTGGCCGCTGAATTGGAGGCCTTGCCGCCCGTGGAACGGTCCGCCGCCGCGGTGCGACCCTTCGCGTATCCTCCAAAGTTTCGCGAATTCCGTTTCGAGGAAACCAGTTGTCGCTGCGACTTCGGCTGATCCTGCTTGCCCTGGCGGTGCTCCTCCCGGGCCTCGTCGCCGCGCTCTGGGTCATCGACCGCGCATACGAAAGCGAGCGCGTCAGCCTGCAGCGCGGCCTGCGCGAAACGACGCGCGCGCTGTCGATGGTGATCGACCGCGAGCTCGGCAAGCGCGAAACCGTCGCGCGGATGCTCGCCGATTCGCCGTATCTGGACAATGCGCCGGACCTGTCGGAAGGCGATCTGCGCAACTTCTACGAACAGTCGCGACGCGCGACCGAAGGCATGGGCGGCTGGATCGTGCTGTCGACGCCGCAAGGCCAGGTGCTGAACACGTTGCGGCCGTTCGGCGAAGCCTTGCCGAAGCGCCCCGACGGCACCGCGGCGCGCTTCCCTTTCGTCACGGTGCCGCAATTGAGCGGCCTGGCCCGTGGCGCGGTCAGCAACGAGCTGGCGGCCGCTATGCAGGTGCCGGTGACGCGCAAGGGCGCGACGCCGATGAATGTCGGGCTGACGATGCGCGCGACCGAATTCCAGCGTCTCGTCGATTCGCAGCGGATGCCGCCCGACTGGATCATCGCGATCGTCGACAGCGCCGGCACGATCGTCGCCCGCAAACCCGACGCCGCGCGCTGGGTCGGCCAACCTGCGACGAGCGAATCGCGCGCGCGCATCGCCGCGGGCACCGAGGGCTTCTTCGATGCGACTTCGCTCGAAGGCACCGCCAACGTTGCGTTCTTCAGCAAATCCGAAAGCTACGGCTGGGGCTTCGTGATCGCGGTACCGAAGAATGTGTTCGGCGACAGCCTCGGCCGGTCGGTCTCCGAGGTCGCGATCGGTGCGGTCGCGCTGCTGGTGGTGGCGCTGATCGGCTCCGCGTGGGTCGCGCGCGGCGTCGAGAAGCCGGTCCACGCGCTGCAGTCGGCGGCGCGCACTCTCGAGCGCGGTGAAGTGGTCGAGGCGCAGTCGACCGGCGCCGTCGAGTGCGACGAAGTCAGCGCGACGCTCGCACAGGCGAGTCGGCAGATCGCGCGCTCGCGCGTTGAGCTCGAGGAAAGAGTCAGCGCCGCGGTGCGCCAGACCAAGGACGCGCTCGAGCAGCTCGCGCAGAGCCAGCGCCTCGAAGCGCTCGGGCAGCTCACCGGCGGCGTCGCCCACGACTTCAACAATCTGCTCGCAGTGATCGGCAACAACACCTTCGTGCTGCAGCGGGCGACGACCGGAAAGGACGGCTCGACCGCGACCGCTCTGGGCGCGATTTCACGCGCGGTCCAGGTCGGCAGCCGCCTGACCGGGCATCTGCTGCGCTTCGCGCGGCGCAGCGAGGTCAAGCCCGAAGTCATCGATCTGGCGCGGCATCTGCCGTCTCTGACCGAGATATTGAAGGCCGCGCTCGGCTCCGCGGTCAGCGTCGCGATGCGGGTCGAGTCGACGACGCGTTCGATCGAGTGCGACACCGGCGAGCTCGAGCTCGCGCTGATCAATCTCGCGGTCAATTCGCGCGACGCGATGCCGGCGGGCGGCGAATTCATCATCGTCGCGCGCAACGCGACGCCTGCCGAAGCGACCGGCCTCGCCGAACGCGATTACGTCGTTATCGCGGTCTCCGACAACGGCCTCGGCATCGTTCCCGAGGCGATCGACCGCGTGTTCGAGCCGTTCTTCACGACCAAAGGCCTCGGCAAGGGCACCGGGCTCGGCCTGAGCCAGGTCTACGGTTTCTCGACCCAGGCCGGCGGAACGGCGCGGTTGCTCGCGACGTCGGCCGCCGGCACCACGGTGCTGATGCTGCTGCCGGCGACGACGAAGGTTTCCGAAGCGTCGACGCCGGTGACCGACACCGCGCCGGCTCCCGAGCATCGCGAACTGCTGCTCGTCGAAGACAACGACGAGCTCGGCCAGGCGACCGAGACGCTGCTGACGCTGTTCGGCTATCGCGTCACGCGAGCGAGCAGCGCCGAGGAGGCGATCGAGCTGCTCGATGCCGGCGATGCGCAATTCGACGTCGTGCTGTCCGATGTCGTGATGCCCGGTGGCATGAACGGCGTGAGCTTCGCGCAATACCTGCGCAAGGACCTGCCCGACATGCCGATCATCCTGATCACCGGTTATGCCTCGCATCTGCGCGACAAGCGCGGCTTCGAGATCCTGCAGAAGCCGTGCGCGCCGGACGTGCTGCTCGCGGCGTTGCGGCGCGCGACCGGACAGGCGGTCGCGGCCTGAAGCGGCCGCCGCGGTGCACGGTTGCGGCGGGTCGGAGCACAGCGAGTCGCAGCGGGACTGAGCGGACCGCGACGACGAGTGGGTTCAGGCGCCGGTGAGCCGGCCCAGCCACTCGCGCAGCACGCTGCGCATCTGCGTAAAGCCGCCGGCGGACGGCAACCACATCAACACGGGCGTCTCGGTACCGGTCGCCAGTCCCATCGGCGCCGCTTCGATGCGCATCGCGCTTCCCGCCGCGGCGCCGAACGCGCGCATCGCGCGTGGCATGTGCCAGCCGTGCGTGACCAGCACGATGTGGCCGATGCCGGCCGGCCGCAGCAGCGCGATCGTGCGCGCCGCGTTCTCGCGCGTGTCGCGGGACTGGTCCTCGATCCATCTGAGCGGGCGCCCGAATTCCTGCGCGGCAATCTTCGCGGCGACCTGGGCCTCCGGCATCGAATCGGGTTGCGCATGGCCGACGCCGCCGCTGAAGGCGAGCGGGGCGCCGGTCTGCCGCCCCAGCCACACGCCGTAGCGAAGGCGTTCGAGCGAGCCGTATTGCAGGCTGCTGATGCCGTATTCGGGCGCGAGAGCCTCGACGCCGCCGCCGAGCACGACGATCGCGAGCGAGCGTTTCGCCTGCGCTTCGAGCCGCAAGTCGTCGATGCGACGCGCCGTCAATGCGGCGGGCGGATGCAGCAGCGTCTCCGCCGCGAATTGCGCCACGGCCGGCGTGCTGCCGAGCCACAACGCGACGACGCCGGCACCGAGCACGAGCCAGCCGGCGGCGCGGCGCGACCAGAGCAGCCGGGCGCCGATCAACACGAGCGCCAGCAGCGGCACCGGCGGCAGCAGCAAGGCGGTCAATACCGGTTTCCACGCTTCGATGCCGAGCCAGGCGAAGAGGGCGTTCACGTGCGCGGAGCGAAGTGGAGAGCGGAGCCGCGGGCGATTGTGCCGCAGCCTTTTCGAGGCCGCGCCGCCATCGAACCGTGCATCACGGCATCATGCGGCCTTCGGACGACGAACAACTTCGGGAACGCTTCATGAGCGACGCTGGCGAACGAGACGAGAGCGAACGACTGCGCGCTCTGCTGATCCGCAATTTCGACGCGATCGAGAAGACGCGCGAGGAACGCGCGCCGCTCTACGACACCGTGTGCGCCCGACTCGCGCGCGGCACCGCGGCGACCAGGCTCGGCATCAGCATCGATATCGTCGCGCCCGGGATGCGCGGCTGCCCCTACCACTTCCATCACGCGCAGGAAGAGGCGTTCGTGATTCTCGAAGGCAGCGGCACGTTGCGGGTCGCGGGAGAAATGCTGGCGCTGAAGGCGGGCGACACGATCTTCATCCCGCCCGGCGCCGACTATCCGCATCAGATCATCAACACGTCGCAGGCGCCGTTGAAGTACCTTTCCATCGGCACCCGGGACAGCCCCGAGATCGTCGAGTATCCGGACTCCGGCAAGTACCTCGCGACCGCGACGCGCACCGGCGAGGCGCACGGCCTCGCGCGCATGCACCGCGCCGAGAACGACCTCGACTACTGGGACGGCGAGCCCTGACCGGTGCGCCGCGCGGACGGCGCGCCGCGGCGCCGCCGCGTCAGAAGAACGCCTGCAAGCCGGTCTGGGCGCGGCCGAGGATCAGCGCATGGACGTCGTGCGTGCCCTCGTAGGTGTTGACGGTCTCGAGGTTGATCATGTGGCGGATCACGTGGTATTCGTCGTGGATGCCGTTGCCGCCGTGCATGTCGCGCGCCATCCGCGCGATGTCGAGCGCCTTGCCGCAGCTGTTGCGCTTGATCAGCGAGACCATCTCGGGTGCGGCCCGGCCTTCGTCGAGCAGACGGCCGACGCGGAGGCAGCCCTGCAGGCCGAGCGTGATCTCGGTCTGCATGTCGGCGAGCTTCTTCTGGATCAGCTGGGTCTGCGCCAGCGGCCGGCCGAACTGGACCCGGTCGAGCGTGTACTGGCGCGCCGCATGCCAGCAGAACTCGGCCGCGCCGAGCGCGCCCCACGCGATGCCGTAGCGCGCCTTGTTGAGGCAGCCGAACGGACCTTTCAGACCGGTCACGTTCGGCAGCAGGTTCGCCTCCGGGACGAACACCTCGTCCATCACGATCTCGCCGGTGACGCTCGCGCGCAGGCTCATCTTGCCTTCGATCTTCGGCGCCGAGAGACCCTTCATCCCCTTCTCGAGGATGAAGCCGCGGATCGACTCCTGGCCGCCGACCTTGCCGTCAGGGTCGGCGAGCTTGGCCCAGACGACGAACACGTCGGCGATCGGCGAATTCGTGATCCACATCTTGCTGCCCTTCAGCGTGTAGCCGCCGGAGGTGGGCTTCGCGCGGGTCAGCATGCTGCCGGGGTCGCTGCCGTGGTTCGGCTCGGTCAGGCCGAAGCAGCCGACCCATTCGCCGGTCGCCAGGCGCGGCAGGTATTTCTGCCGCTGGGCTTCGTTGCCGTAGGCGTGGATCGGGTGCATCACCAGCGAGCTCTGCACGCTCATCGCGCTGCGGTAGCCGCTGTCGACGCGCTCGACCTCGCGCGCGACCAGGCCGTAGCTGACGTGGTTGACGCCGGGGCAGCCGTAGCCGTCGATCGTCGAGCCGAGCATGCCGAGCTCGCCGAGCTCGGTCATGATCGAGCGGTCGAAGGTTTCGTGCCGCGCCGCCATCAGCACCCTCGGCTGAAGCCGGGCTTGGCAGTACTCGCGCGCGGCGTCGCGGACCGCGCGCTCCTCGTCGTCGAGCTGATCGTCGAGTCGAAACGCGTCGTCCCATTGGAATGCGACTTTCATTGTCAGCTCCGGTGCGCAGATGCGACCGATGATAAGGTGCGAAGTGAACAGGGCCTCCCGCTGCGGGCGCCGGGCTGCGCGCCGACAATCCGGTTTTCCGAGCCACGAACGAGGACTTGCGCATGAACGATTCGATCGAGACCATCACGCTGGGCGGCGGCTGCTTCTGGTGCACCGAAGCGGTCTACGAGCGCGTCAAGGGCGTCACCGCGGTCGAGTCCGGCTACAGCAACGGCGGCGCGATGAATCCGAGCTACGAGCAGGTCTGCACCGGCACGACCGGGCACAACGAAGTGGTGCGCGTCAGCTTCGATCCGCGCGCGATCAGCCTGCGCGAAATTCTCGAGATCTTCTTCGTGATCCACGATCCGACGACGTTGAACCGGCAGGGCAACGACAGCGGCACGCAGTACCGCTCCGGGATCTATTTCCACGACGCCGCGCAGGAGCAGGTCGCGCTAGAAGTCATCGCCCAGGCCAACGAACTGCATCGCGGCCGCGTCGTCACCGAAGTGCTGTCCGAGCGCAACTACTCGAAGGCCGAGGATTACCACCAGCACTACTTCGCGAACCACCCGAACCAGGGTTATTGCGCGATGGTCGTCGCGCCGAAGGTCGAGAAGTTCAGGAAGACGTTCGCGGCAAAAGTGGCGGCCTGAGCCGGGCCCGAGATGCGGCGCGGCTGTCGACGGAAAGCAGCTTGTTAGACTGACGGCTTGAGCGCATTCAGGATCCCGTTGGGTGCCGCGTCGCGGCGCTATCGCCGCACGTTGTGCGGCGTCGTGATGCTGGCGCTCGTCTTCGCGCAGACGCTCGGTCTCGTCCACCGCATCGTCCACTCGCCGCTGGCGTTGCACGCGGCGACGCAGGCCGTTGCCCCGGCCGGCGACTGGGTCAAGGCGCTGTTCGCCGGGCACTCGACCGAGCAGGGCTGCGATCTCTATGACCAGCTCAGCCATGCCGACCTGATCCACGTCGACGTCGTCACCGTGCTGCCGTTGCATTTCGTTGCGGCAGATACGCCGTCGCATCCGGCGTCGCGCCTCGCCGCGCAGGCGACCGGCTTCCTCGCGCGCGGTCCTCCCCGGACGATCTGATCCGTCGCGGCTCCCGGCCGCACCGGCGCCGGAGAAGCAGCCGCGTCTCCGGTCTCAGATTTCGTTTTCGAGGATTGACCATGTCGATACGTTTCTCGGTTGTCGCGACGTTGTGCGCGGCAGCCCTGGTCCCGCTTTCCGCACGCGCCGCCGATGCCGCCGACCTGCAGGACATCCGCCAGCAGATCGATCAGCTGAAGGCGAGTTACGAAGGCCGCATCCGGGCCCTCGAGGCGCAGTTGCAGGAAATGAAGCAGCGCCTTCCTTCGGCCCCCGGTGGCGCATCGCCGGCGACGCAGACAACGCAGACAACTCAAGCGACGCAACCGACGCA
>JBDTXV010000017.1:0-13358 GCA_040006015.1 Caldimonas sp. | reverse complement strand
GCCGGCGGCGCGATCCTCCGGCGTGAAGATCACCGCCGCGGGCTGGCCGACGATCTCGGCGGTCGAGTAGCCGAAGATGCGCACCGCGCCCGCGTTCCAGGTCGTCACGAGGCCGGCCTCGTCGAGCGTCATGATCGCGAAGTCCTTCGTCGTCGCGGCGGCGACGCGCAGCGCTTCCTCGCCGACCTCGAGACGTCGCTCGACGTCGCGCAGCGCGCTTATGTCGACGAAGTTCAGCACCGCGCCTTCGATCCGGTCGCCTTCGGTGCGGTACGGCAGCAGCCGCGCCAGGAAGGTCCGGCCGTCGGTGCCGGCGACTTCGCGCTCGACCGTGCGCAGCTGCTTGAACGCCTGCTCGGCATCGTGCGCCAGCTCGTCGTAGTCGAGCTTGTGCGTGATGTCGAGCAGCGAGCGGCCGATGTCGCCGGCGATCAGGTTGAAGAGCTCGGCGGCGCGCGGCGTGTAGCGCTGGATTCGCATCGCGCCGTCGATGAAGATCGTCGCGATGTCGATCGACGCGATCATGTTCTGCAGATCGTCCTTCGCCTTGCCGCTCTCCTCGATCTTCGCGGCCAGCTCGTAGTTGACCGTGACGAGCTCCTCGTTGGTCGACTGCAACTCTTCCTTGCTCGTTTCGAGCTCCTCGGTCGCCGAACGCAGCTCCTCGTTGATCGCCTGCAGCTCCTCGTTCGACGACTTCAGCTCTTCGGTCGAAATGTCGGCATGTTCGACGACGTCCTGAATCTGCTCCTTCAGCCGGACGATCTCGGCTTCGAGGTGGATCGCGGCATCGGCGCCGCCGTGCGACACGCCGGCCGGCCGGCCGAGCGCGCCGTCGTCGACCGCCGGCACTTCGTCGAAGGTGACCAGGGTCAACTCGGCCCCGGTATGGTCGTCCTTGAATGTCCGGACCGTCAGGTCGACGAAGACCGGACCTTCGGGGCGATCGACACGGATGCGACGCGCCTCGACGCCGCCGTCGCCGAGCTTGACCTTCAGCAACGCGGTGCGCAATTCCAGACGCAGCGGCGCGGCGATGTTCGCGACGAGGTTGTGCGACGGGACGCCGCTACCCATTTCGAAATAGCGGCCGGCGCCGTTGGCGACGTGCAGCACGTTGTGGTCGGCATCGACGAGCACGCTCGGCGCCGAGAAGCGCTCGAGCGCGCGCGCATGCAGATCGACCGGCCGCACCTTGCGCCGCTCCTCGGTTGCGGCTCCGGCGCGGTGCAGTGCCGGCGCCGGCTCGATAAGCGGCGGCACGCGTGGCCGCGCAGCCGAGTGGTTGACCCGGTAGATGCGGTGCTTCTTGTCGACGACCGTGAAGGCTTGCGGCAGCGCTTCGGCCGATTCGGACGAGCCGAGGAAGAGCAGGCCGCCCGGCAGCAGCGACGCTCGGAACGTCTCGAGGATGCGCGCCTGCGCTTCGCGATCGAGATAGATCAGCAGATTGCGGCAGCAGATCAGGTGCAGCCTGGAGAATGGCGGATCGCGCAGCACGTTGTGGCTCGCGAAGAGCACATGGTCGCGAACCTGCTTCTTGACCTGGAACTGCTCGCCGGCGGCGTTGAAGTAGGCTCGCAGCCGGACCGGCGCGACGTCGGTGACGATCGCGCCCGGATAGGCGCCCTTGCGGGCGATTGCGATTGCGCGCTCGTCGATATCGGTCGCGAAGATCTGGAATCCGGCTGCCGGCTCGCGCACCCCGAGGGCCTCGTGCAGCAGCATCGCCAGCGAATACGCTTCCTCGCCGGTCGCGCAACCGGGGGTCCATGCGCGCAGGTCCTCGCCGGGTTCGAGCTCCTTGACGAGAGTCGGCAGCACGTCACGCTCGAGCGCCTCGAAAGCCAGGCGGTCACGGAAGAAGTTCGTCACGCTGATCAGCAGGTCCTGCAGCAGCGCTCTGGTCTCGCTCGGATCCTGGTGCAGCTGGTCGCGGTAGGCCGGCAGATGAGGGACGCTCCGGACCTGCAGCCGGCGCTCGATCCGGCGCAGGATCGTCGCCCGCTTGTAGTGGCGGAAATCGTGGCGCGTGCGCGTCTGCACCAGCGCCATGATTTCCTGCAACGCCTTCTCGGCCTCGCGCGCCGCATCGAGGCTCGCCGGCGGCTCGGCGCGGACCGAATCGGCGACATCGGCGGGCAGCTGGATCGCACGCGCGTTGGCCCACAGATCGATCAGCTTCTGCGGCATCTCGACGACCGGCAGCACGAAGTCGATCAGGCCGGTGGAGATTGCGGCGCGGGGCATGCCGTCCTGTTCGGCGTCTTCCGGCGCCTGTGCGATCGTGATGCCGCCGTGCTCCTTGACGTCGGCAAGACCGACCGCGCCGTCGCTGCCGACACCCGACAACACGATGCTGACGGCACGCGTGCGGTGCACCTGCGCGAGCGTGCGGAAGAAGATGTCGATCGCGACCGGCCGGCCTTTGACGCGCTCGGTTTCGGTCAGTTGCAGATGGCCGTCGCTCAACGTCAACTGCTGCCCCGGCGGGATCACGTAGACATGGTCGGCCTCGATCGGCGCCGAGTCTCGGACCTGGCTGACCGGCATCCGCGTAGAGCGTTGCAGGATCTCCGACGCATGGCTTTCGTGCGACGGCGACAGATGCAGCACGACGACGAATGCCATGCCGTTCCGCGCCGGCATCGCCTCGAAGAAGCGCGCCAGTGCGGCGAGGCCGCCGGCAGAAGCGCCGATGCCGACGATCGGAAAGTCGAGGGTGCTGAGAACGACGATCCGATCCTCTTCGGGGTCGGTCCCGGGACCTTCAGGGGACCCCGCCGCAGCAGCTTCTTTCGTCGGGGTGTCGTCCATTTTTCCAAAAGGCCGCCGAGGTCGCGCCTGAAAGGCAGTCTAGTCGCTTTCCCGCTCAGATCGGGAGGTCCGGCGGCGCGAGTATTCGGCCACGGCCACCGTAGCGCGCATAGGCGGAGAGAGTATCGGCCGCAACCTCGGCCAGTCGCTCGACGTCGCACAAGGCAACGCAGGCGCCTCCGAAGCCGGCGCCGGTGAGCTTGGCGCCGTAGACCGCCGAGTGCTCCTGCAGCAGAGATACGAGGCGATCGAGTGATGCGACTGACACCTCGAAATCGTCGCGCAGGCTGGCGTGCGACTGGTTCATCAGTAGGCCAACGGTGGCGCCGTCGGCGCCGCTCATCGCGCTCAGGACGCGCGCGTTTTCGTTGACGACGTGACGGGCTCGGCTTCGCCATGGATCGGGCAGCGTTTCCACGTCCGCGATGCGCTCGACGTCCCGAAGACTGGCGACCCCGAGCCGCTTGCAAGCCTCCTCGCATTCGCTCCGGCGCTGATTGAAGCCGCTGGTCACCAGCGATCTGGGCACGCCCGAATCGATGACGAGGACCGCGGTGCTCGCGGGCAGCGACCAAAGGCGCGTGGTCAGCGTGCGGGCGTCGAGAAAGAGGGCGTGTTCGGTGTCGGCCAGGCTCGAGGCCATCTGGTCCATGATGCCGCAGCGGACACCCGCGTACTCGACCTCGGCACGTTGCGCGAGTTGCGCGATCTGGACGTCGTCGATGCGCAGTTCGAGCAAGGCGCGCAGCGCGCGCAGGGTTGCCACCTCGAGCGCTGCGCTCGACGACAGACCGACGCCCATCGGCAGCTCCGAAGCGACATGGACATGCAACGGCGGCACGAGAATCCCGAGCCGGGTGACTTCCCTGATGCAGCCGAAGACGTAGCGCCCGAACTGCTCGTCGGGCAGGCGGTCCAGATCGAATCGAATCGGCAAAGCGAAGTCGTCGGAACAAAGTTCGAAGTCGCCGCGGACCGAGCGGCCGAGCGAGACCGTCGTCTGCTGGGAGACAGCGATCGGCAACACGAACCCATCGTTGTAGTCGGTGTGTTCGCCCAGCAGGTTGACCCGGCCCGGTGCACGCCCCGTGGCCTCTGGTTCGTGGCCGTATCTGGCGCGAAACCCGCCGTTCATCAGAGAGTCACCGCGATCGCCTGCAGCTCGCGGGCCTTGTCTTCCGGTAATGCGTCCATGGCATAGAAACCGGCGCCAAGCTCGGTGCCGGCGAGGTACTTCAGCCGTTCTGCCGTTCGGTAGGGCGGGTAGAGCTGCGCATGCAGGTGCGCCTCCGGATGCGGCTCACCGTCGCTCGGCGCCTGGTACCACGCCATCAAGTAGGGCATCGGCCGGCTCCAGAGGCCGTCGAGCTTGAGCAGCACGGTCTTCAGCGCCCGTGCGAGATCGGCACGCTCGGCCTCGGTGAGGTCGCCGAACTGGGCGACAGGCCGGACCGGTGCCACCCAGCATTCGTAGGGATAGCGCGCGCACACCGGCACGAACGCGACTGCGTGCGGGCCTTCGTAGAGCATGCGGATGGAGTCGCTGCGCTCGGCGGAGATCAGGGTTTCGAGCAGACCGTGCTTGTGCGAGGCCAGATGCGCCCGCGCTTGCTCCGCCATCCTTGCCGGAACCGGCGGCACGACGGGATAAGCGTAGATCTGACCGTGGGAATGATGAAGCGTCGCGCCTACTTCGACACCGCGGTTCTCGAACGGAAAGACGTACGCGACGTCGTTGCGCGCGCCGAGGCGACGCGTCCTGTCTCCCCACACCGAGAGCAAGAGCTCGATGTGATCGAGCGCGAGCGCGCCAAGCGAAGTGCCGCGATCGGGCGTGTAGACGACGACCTCGCAGTGGCCGCTCGACGGTGCGGTCGTCACGTGCAGGGACGGCACATCCGCCAGGCCTTGGCCGCCGAGGGCGGGGAAGCGGTTGTCGAAGACGGCAATGTCCCATGCGCCGTCGGGCAGCTCGGTCGGCCGCGTGGCGTCTTCGGTCGCGGCGAGCGGGTCGTACTCGGGTGGCGGGTGGAACGTCCGATCCTGGCGATGCGCCGCGTAGGTGATCCACTCGCCGCGCAGCGGATGCCAGCGCAGGTGCGCCTTGCTGCCGAGGGGCTCGTGGAAGGGGCTCGGTACGTTAGCCACTGCCGCCATGGGGCGGCGTGAATACAGCGTCAGCGCGCGTCCGTCGGGCTTGACCAGATCGAGAGAATGAATCATGACTAGACGCCACCCGGGATGTGGGTCCGCGACGCGGTCGTGCAGCGGGCAATCTTCTGGAGCGGGATCTTTGGGGTGCGGTCGGCGCGAAGAAGACCGTTTGCCTCCTGGAACGTGTCGGCGAATTGGGTGTAGCAAAAACCGCTGAAGAGAGCGGTGTGAACGACCGTCTCGAGCAGTTGCTCGAACATCAGCGCGAATTCGTCGGCATTCCTCGCCGAGCTGTAGCCCCAGGTCGAGGGCGCTGTTGCGGCGCTTGTCGTCATGGGATCGTCGGTCGCGTTGCGCGCGAATGCGATGCCGCCGAATTCGGTCAGCATGATCGGCTGGCCGCGGTGTGGATAGCCATCCAGGGTGAGGACGCGTCCGCCCGGGCGCCGCCGGTCGAACAGCTGCTCCGTTGCGATCTCGGGCCCATAGCGCTGGCGCAGGTGCTCCGTGTTGGCGTCGTAGTCATGAATTCCGATGATGTCGGTCGCACTGCTTTCCCAGCCGTCGTTGCCAATGACGGGGCGGGTGGGGTCGAGCGTCTTGGTGAGGTGATAGAGCGCCTCGACGGCGTGGCGCTGCGCCTGCATGGCCGTCAAGTCTGGGACGCCCCACGATTCGTTGAACGGGATCCACGTGACGACGCACGGATGGCTGTAATCACGCTCGATGGCCTCGCTCCACTCGCGCACTGTCCGCTTGATCGCAGTAGGCGTGAAGCGATAGGCCGAGGGCATCTCCTCCCAGACCATGAGACCCAGGCGATCGGCCCAGTAGAGGTAGCGTGGGTCCTCGATCTTCTGGTGCTTGCGTACGCCGTTGAATCCCATCGATTTTGCGAGCTCGACGTCGCGCCGCAGCGCAGCGTCGCTGGGCGCCGCCATCAGCGTCTCGGGCCAGTAGCCCTGGTCGAGCACCATCCGCAGCAGGTATGGTCGGCCATTGAGCATGAAGCGGTCACGCAAGATCGAGATCGAACGGAGCGCCGTGTATGACGTGAACTCATCGATCGTCTCTTCGCCGGAGATTAGCCGCACCGTTGCATCCAGCAGAGTCGGTCGCTCCGGGCTCCAGAGCAGCTCGTTGCGGAAGTCGTCGATGCCAGGATCGGCGAGGACGATGAAGCGATCGGCCTCGCGGTCTATGACTTGGTAGCGGTCGCGGGCAAGAACGCGTTTCCCATGGCGGAGGGTGACTTCGAGTGCGAGGTCTTCTACCGCGTGACCGGCGACGGAGACTTCCAGGCGGATCGCGTAAGTGTCGAGATGCGGCGTCCAGCGGATCTTGTCGACGTAGGTGAGGCCGACGCGCTCGATCCAGACCGTCTGCCAGATGCCTGTCGTCCGCGGGTACCAGATCGAGTGCGGCTCGCGCTGCCAGTCCTGTTTCCCGCGCGGCTTCGTGAGGTCGTGCGGGTCGTCGATCACCATCACGGTCACCCGCTGCCGCCCGGACGAGTCGAGCATCGCCGTGATGTCAGCGGAGAACGGCGTATGGCCGCCCTCGTGCATCGTCGCAAGCTCACCGTTGACCCAGACCTTGGCCGCGTAGTCGACGGCGCCGAAACGCAGAATGGCACGACCGCCGTCCGGTGCGAAATCGAAGTCGCGTTCGTACCAGCAGCACGAATGAAAGCCTCGGTCGGCTATGCCGCTCGCATTCGATTCGGGCGGGAATGGCACCTCGATGGTCTGCTTCCAGTCGCCAAGCTCGGTCGGGCTGACGAGTCTCCTGTCGTCGTCGTAGCGGAACCGCCATGCGCCGTTCAAGGAGACCCAGCGATCGCGCTGGAGCTGCGGATGCGGGTGGGCTGGATCAGCATCGGTCATCGGTCACTCTCCTGTTGCGATGGAACCGATTTTGCGAAAAGACGATGAGTTTTTGCATTGGACCGCTGCTGATAAATCAAAAGTAGACAACCCGCGATGCCGCGCGCTACCGGCCGGGTTCGGCTGACAAGGCAACGGGCGTGCCTCGCCCGTCGAGCCCAGTCCCTTGCCTGACGGTTGGACGCCGGTCAAAGACCGGCCGCTCGCTGCGCCCCGTGAAGTGCCGCGCTCCCTGCCCACGGCTCCGCGGGCACGATCGCCGTGAGGCGCTCGGCAAGGAATCGCTGCAGAGCGTCGTCGAGTGTCGGCATCAGCGTCGCCCGCTCACTGGCGAGAACGCCGTTGCGCGGTCTCGATGCGAGGCCGCCGAGGACCGAGTTGGTGCAGGGCCGGAGCGTGGCCGTCGACACGCCCGCTCTCTCTGCACAGCTGGAAGCGAGCTCGGCCCAGCTGACGTCGCCGGCATTCGCCAGGTGCCAGATGCCGCTTTCGCCGTCGATCAGCAAGTCGAGGCAGACGTGAACGAGATCCGGCAGGTAGGTCGGTGAGACACGAATGTCGGTCGCGGCACGAAAGGTCTCGCTGCGCTCGAGCGCAGCGAGCGCGTGGAAGATGAAGTTATGTGGGTCCCAAGGGCCGAAGAAGGCGCTCGTTCTGACGACCAGCGCGTCGGCGCAGCGCGCAAGCACGTCACGCTCGGCGGCCGCCTTGCTGGCACCGTAGACGTTGAGAGGCGCTGGCAGGTCGCTTTCAAGCCAGGGTCGGGCGCTGCGCCCGTCGAACACCTGGTCGCTCGAGAAAGTAACGAGACGGATTCCCGCGTCTGCGCAGGCGCCTGCCAGCACCGCCGGACCGAGGGCGTTCTCCCGGAAGCAGCGCGCGCGGTCCGTCTCGGCGTCGTCGATTCGAACGTAGCCGCTCGCGTTGATGACTGCCCAGGGGCGGAAGCGAGCAAGGGCGGCGACGACTGAAGCCTCATCGGCGATGTCCATGCCATTGCGGTCGAGAAGACGAAACGCAAGATTGCGTTGGCGGCAGATCGTCGCGAACGCGCGGCCGAGCGTGCCGCTGGCGCCACTGACGAGTATCGGCGCGACATCGTCGTCGGTCGGGCGCCGGCGAAAATCGGCGAGCGTCGTGACGGCTTCACGTGCGACGACCGGCCCGGTGACGAATCGATCCGGGCGCCGCCACCAGCCTTCGCCCTGCAACACCGGGTGGCTCGCCGCACGCCCGGCCGCGAGCTCTCCGATGAGTGTCGCGAGCGCCGTGGGACGCGGCTGCGGCGAGCGCAGGTCGAACGGCCCGGGCTCGTAGTACCCTCGGCACGCCCCGAGCAGACAGTTCCAGTCGAACGAGCCGAGCAGGGCCCAGGCCGTCACCGCGCGCACTTCGACGCCGGCGTCACGAGCACCGAGAGCGCCGCGCCAGATCTCGAGCAGCCATCGCAATTGGTCCTCGCGTCCGGCATCGATATGCGCCTCGGTCACGGCGATGGGAATACCGTATCGCTGCCACGCTTCCAGAAGCAACGAGGCGATCGCCGGCGCGGGCGTGGCCAACACCCGAACCGATTCGATGTCGATGAACTCTTCGCCGGGGTGGCCGCCCCAAGGGCGACCTGGGTAGCGCTCGATGCGATGGTCGAGCCAGCGCTCACTCGTCACGTAGTAGTTGGCCCCGATGATGTCGGGCGGGCATGGGTGGTCGGCGAACCAGAGGATCTCGTCTTCTCTGGCGCCGCTGTCGAGCAGGTAGCTCCAGAGGGGATGATCGCGATCGACACGGCCGCAAAGGAGATCCCACGCCAGCCAGCGGCGGTCGTTGTAGAACCCCACGACGCCGGTGAGCGGACCCGTGCCATAGGTGCGACCGAGGTCGTCGGTCTGGATCAGCCTTGCGGCGGGATTGACCCGGCGGATCGCGGCCATCGACAGCACCGTCGCCCGGCACTGGTTGAGCACCGCGGTTACGAACGAGCGGTCATCGCGGGCATGGGGGTACCACAAACCATACAACGTGCTGAAGCGCGCCGTCGTCAGCGGTTCATTG
This sequence comes from Caldimonas sp., assembly GCA_040006015.1. Lineage (GTDB taxonomy): Bacteria > Pseudomonadota > Gammaproteobacteria > Burkholderiales > Burkholderiaceae_C > Schlegelella_A. The sequence goes on along the minus strand of JBDTXV010000017.1, from coordinate 4,449 downwards.
ACAGGGGTCCAGTCCTCGACCCAGGGGAAGCGCGAAGCGACTTCGCCGGCGAACTCGGCCAGACCCTCGGCGAAGTGCGGACACAGCAGGCTGGTGTGGCGCGGTCCGCTTCCGTGATGAACGAGGCCCACGATCGGAGAGATGCCGAGCCGCCGGAGATCGGACAGGCGTTGCTCGGCCCACGACCAATCGGCATCGGCAAGGCCGTTCGGAGCCGTGCGCTCCCAAAGCACGGGGTAGCGCAGGGTGCGGATACCAAGTTCGGCAAAACGTTCCAGGTCGCCCTCGCGGGCGACATGGCCGCTGCGCTCGAGTTGGTTGAAGTACGAATCCTCGACCCGGTTCACAGTGCATTCGATGCCGCCCCACATCGCCAGGGCAGGTAGTTCTTGGGTCATTTCCGTTGCCGTTTCGAGAGTCGCTGGAAACGCTCTGGCAATTTGCGCACCTTCTGCCGCGCAGCGGGCGCGACATGGATCGACGGAACCGGGCGGGCACGGCCCTTGCCATCCGAACGCCGCGGAGATCTTTTGTCCGTCCCCTCATTTTTCAGGAGCACCCATGGCCAAAGAAACGAAGCGCGCGGCGACGGCCGAGCCAGCGGTCGATGCGATCGACTTGTTGACGAACGACCACCAGGAGGTCCGGGGGTTATTCGAGCAGTACGACGAGCTCGCCGAGTCGGAAGCCGACGACGCCGAACGGCAAAGTCTGGCCGAAGAGATCTGCACGATGTTGTCCGTGCACGCGACGATCGAGGAGGAGATCTTCTATCCGGCGGCACGCGATGCACTCGATGACGACGGCTTGCTCAACGAGGCCGAAGTCGAGCACCAGAGTGCCAAGGATCTGATCGCGCAGATTCAGGCTTCCGACCCCGGCGATTCGCTGTACGACGCACAGGTGAAGGTCCTCGGCGAGTATGTCAATCACCACGTCGAAGAAGAAGAAGGCGAGCTTTTTCCGCAAGTGCGGGAGGCCGGGCTCGATCTGGAGGCGCTCGGAGCAGAGATGAGTGCGCGCCAGGAAGAGCTTCTGACCGCGTCTGCCGAGGACGAGAGCGTCTGAAACCAGGCAATCGAAATATCAGAGATTAGGGAGCCCTTCATGAGCAAGGACCTGAGTCAGGACCGCAAGTTGGTAGCGCTCGATCAGGACTACGAGGTCAGGGACTGGTGCAAGTCTCTGGGCTGCACCGAAGAGCAGTTGCGCGCGGCAGTCGCCGCGGTCGGCAACTCGGCCGAGAGGATTCGCGAACACCTCTTTTCACAGAAGCCACAGAAGCGTTGAGGTACCAGGCGGGGGATTTCGCTTCGCGCTGTTGCTTTGCCGGGGCGGCGGAAGGTGTTCGCGCCAGCGCCAGCACCGGCGAAGCCCTCAGAGGTCCCGGCGCTGCCCGGCCGACTTCGTCTCGGCCATGCCAAGGCGCTTAGACGTGGCAGCACCGCCTTTCCTAACTTGCCAATTTCAGGACCCTCCATGTCCCACTTGATCGTCTTCTCGCACCTGCGCTGGAATTTCGTCTTTCAACGCCCGCAACACTTGCTGTCGCGCCTGTCTGGCCACTATCACGTCGTGTTCGTCGAGGAGCCGGTCCGCACCGAGGGTCCGGCCTATCTCGAGCGCACGACGCCGAGCCCGGGGGTCGAGGTGCTGCGCCCGCATACGCCGATCGATGCCGTCGGCTTCCACGACGACCAGCTGCCGGCGCTCGAACCGCTGCTCGCCCGCTATCTCGCCGACAACCTGATCGACGACTACGCGGTCTGGTTCTACACGCCGATGGCGCTGCCGCTGCTGACCGACCTTCGGCCGCGCGCGGTCGTCTACGACTGCATGGATGAGCTGGCCGCGTTCAAGAACGCGCCGCGTCAGATGCGCCAGCGCGAGACGGCGCTGCTGAAGATCGCCCAGCTGGTGCTGACCGGTGGCCCGAGCCTGTACGAGGCCAAGCGCACGCTCCATCCGAATGTGCTGTGCCTGCCGAGCGCGGTCGATGCGCAGCACTATTCGGCCGAGAACGCGCTCGTAAAGGTCGAGCCGATGCGGCGTGCGCACGAGCTGCAGGGCGGGCTCGGGGCCCCGCGGCTCGGCTTCTTCGGCGTGATCGACGAGCGCCTCGACCTCGACCTCGTCGCCGCGATCGCCGACGCCGAACCGACCTGGCAGCTCGTGCTGGTCGGCCCGGTCGTCAAGATCGATCCCGCGCGCCTGCCGCGTCGAGCGAACCTCCACTGGCTCGGCCAACAACCGTACGAGCTCTTGCCGCAGCTCGTTGCCGGCTGGGATGTCTGCCTGATGCCGTTCGCGATCAACGAGGCGACGCGCTACATCAGCCCGACCAAGACGCTCGAGTACATGGCCGCGGGCAAGCCGGTGGTCTCGACTCCGATCCACGATGTCGAGGCGATGTTCAGCGACGCGGTCCGGATCGCCGATGGTGCTGCTGCATTCATCGACGCGTGCCGCGCTGCGTTGGCCGAAGAGGGCCCGGAGCGCAGCGCACGCGTGGCGGTAATGCAGGCTTGCGTCCGGCGCCATTCCTGGGACGCGACCGCAGAGGCAGCGCGGCATGCGCTCGAAGCGGTGCTCGGCGCCGCGCGAGCGGCCGGGGTCGACGCGGCCGGTTCGGTGCAGGCGCAGGATGCCGCTGCCGAGGTCGGTCGGAAGATCGCCAGTGCAGGTTGATCGCGTTGCGGAACGTGGCGCCGGCACGTTGATCATCGACGCCCATGTCCACTGCTCCGGCGCCGAGCGCACCGGCGACGTGCTGCACGCGCTCGACGAGGCGGGGATCGACATCGCGGTGCTGCTCGCGCCGTTCCTCAGCGACGGTTACAGCCTCGACGACGCAGCGTCGCTGCGGCGCGCGAACGCGCACCTCGCGCAACTGGTTCGTGGACATGAAGATCGACTGGTCGGCTTCGCGGTGGTCGATCCGCGCGATCCGGCCGCGCCGGCCCAGTTGCGCGATGCGGTCGAGAACCTCGGACTGCGCGGAGTCAAGATGGTGCCGACCGGGTGGTATCCGTACGACCGGGAGGTCCAGCCGGTCTTCGCCGAAGCGCATGCGCTCGGCCTGCCGGTCCTTTTCCACAGCGGGATCTTCATCGACGGGCGCTCGGGCCGCTTCTGCCGCCCGACCTTCTTCGAAGCGCTGCGCGACTATCCGGGGCTGCGCATCACGCTGGCGCATCTCGGCTGGCCATGGACCGACGAAGCGATCGCGGTCGGGCTGATCGACCGCATCCACGGCGTCGCGCCCGACGACGTGATGTTCCGCTTCGACATCTCGTTCGGGCCGCCGCCGCCATACCGGCGCGAGGTGTTGAAACGCGCGCTCGAAGTGCTCGGCCCGGAACTGCTGCAATTCGGCAGCGACTGCTTTCTGCCGTGCTCCGGCAGCCACATCGCCGAGCGGATGGGCTGGGTCGACGAGCTGCTCGACGAGCTGAACGTCGATGCCGCGGCACGTGCGCGCATCTGGGGCGGCACCGCAGCGGCCTGGCTCGGCCTCGATCGCGCCGCGCCGAAGCCGGCGCGCCGGATGGTATCGATCGAGGCTGCCGCGGCCGGTGCGCCGCTGCGCCTGAACCGAATCTGCTGTTGAACGTCGAACGCATGGCCAGCAACATTCAAAGCGCGTCGAGCCGCATCCACGTGCTCGAAGTCGTGGGCAACGCGATCGTCGGCGGCATGGAGAACAGCGTCGCCCGATTGATCGAACGGCTGCCGCCACAGCGTTTCTCCCTGTCGGTGTTGTGCCCGTTCGAGAGTCCCTTCACCGACGAGCTGCGCGGGCTCGGCGCCGAGGTCTACATCACGGCGATGCCCGAGGATCCGGCGTGGAGCTCGATCCAGTTCGCCTGTGCGTTGATCAAGGCGAACTGCGTCGACATTCTCCATTCGCATCTCGCGAATGCGCACCTGCTCGCCGGCGTCGCGGGGCGGCTCGCCGGCAAGCCGGTGCTCGCGACGATCCACGGGCGCCAGTTGACATCGATGGACCTGGAGGTCCATCGCACCGCGAACACGCATCTGCACGTCGTCTGCAAGCAAAGCTATTTCCACGCGCTCGGCATCGGCGTCAATCCGGCGCAACTGCATTTCATTGCGAACGGAGTCGACACCGACGTTTTCAAGCCGCAGCGCAAAACGGCAGGCCCGCTGCGGCAGCGCTTCGGGATTCCGGACGACGCCAAGGTCGTCGGCTTCGTCGGCCGGCTTTCGGCCGAGAAAGGTCCGGACGTGTTCCTGCGCACGGCGCTCGGCGTGCGCGAAACGAGTCCACGGACTCGCTTCCTCGTCGTCGGCGAGGGGCCGATGCAAAAGCAGTTGCACAGCTTCATCCAGCAGTTCGATCTCGCGCCGACCGTGCACCTGGTCGGCATGCAGACGGACATGCCGGCAGTGATGGCCGAGATCGACGTGCTGGTTTCGGCTTCGCAT
>JBDTXV010000016.1:0-13497 GCA_040006015.1 Caldimonas sp. | reverse complement strand
CGGTTACGACGTGCCTCCGCTCGTGATCGTGGGAGGTAACGGCTGGCGGGATGCCGAGGTGCGGGCGGCCATTCATGCCACCTCCGCTTCGGGTCTCGTTCGTTACCTGGGCTTCCTGCCGAATGAAGATCTGTGCCATCTGTACGCCGGCTGCTACGCATTCGTGATGCCGTCGATCTACGAGGGCTTCGGGATGCCCCTGCTGGAAGCCCAACTGTGCGGTGCCCCCGTACTGCACGGAAGTCACCGGTCGATGACCGAAGCGGCCGGCGGTCTGGGTGTCGCCTTCGAACCGAGTTCGGCCGGCCTCCGGGAAATGCTGGCAGGCCTGGCCGAAGACCGGGTCCCGCTCGCCTGCAGGCTTCCCGCGGCGATCAATAACGACGCCCATCAATCCGCGCGCCGGCTTTGGCAGGTCATGGAAGATGCCTGGGAGGCCAAACTGCGTTGCAGTGCGAGCACGTCCAGCCGGGACTATGTGGGCCGCCGGCTTTCTGGCGTTAAAGACATCACATGTCCTGCAACTGAGCCTATCGGACCGGCCGCCGTTCGCGAGTGACCCAAGCGCTTCTTTAGCGGAGAAGACAGAACACCACTGGTAGGCCGTGTTGGACTTGAACCAACGACCAAAGGATTATGAGTCCTCTGCTCTAACCAGCTGAGCTAACGGCCCCCGCCGAAATTGTAGGTGCGGCTTCGCAGCGCGATGCGAAGGTCGAGCTACTTCTGCGACAACGCGTTCGAGACCAGCCGCGACGTGATGTCGACGATCTGGATCATCCGGTCGTACGCCATCCGCGTCGGTCCGATCACGCCGAGCGTGCCGACGACCTGGCCATTGACTTCGTATGGCGCCGAGACGACGGAGAGATCCTCGAACGGCACGACGAGGCTCTCGCCGCCGATGAAAATGCGCACGCCCTCGGCGCGGCTGCTGCCTTCGAGCAGGCGCATCAATTGCGTCTTGTGCTCGAACACGTCGAAGAGGCGGCGCAGGCTGCCCATGTCGCTCGAGAAATCGCGCACCGTCAGCAGATTGCGCTCGCCGGCGATCACGACCTGCTCCTGGCTGTCGGCGTGCGCCTCGCTGCCGGCCTGGACTGCCGCCTGCATCAGCTGCGCGATCTCGCTGCGCAGCGCGTCGACCTCCGTCTGCAGACGCTCGCGCACTTCCTCGATCGTCAGGCCGGCATAGTGCGCGGTCAGGTAGTTGCTCGCCTCGAGCAGCTGCCCCTGCGTGTAGTCCTGCGCGGTGAAGATCACTCGGTTCTGCACGTCGCCGTCGGGCGCGACCAGGATCACGAGCACGCGTCGTTCCGAGAGCCGCATGAACTCGATGTGATGGAACACGCTCGCCTTGCGCGGCGCGGTGATCACGCCGACGAACTTCGAAAGGCTGGACAGCAGGGTCGCGGCATTCGCGATCACGCGCTGCGGCTGATCCGGCTTCAGCTGCGGCTCGAATTGCTGCGCGGCATCGCGCTCGAGCGGCTGCGCGGTCAGCATCGTGTCGACGAAAAGGCGGTAGCCGCGCGCGGTCGGGATCCGCCCCGAACTCGTGTGCGGGCTGACGATCAGGCCGAGGTCCTCGAGATCGGCCATCACATTGCGTATCGTCGCCGGCGAAAGCTCGAGGCCGCTCGCGCGCGACAAAGTGCGCGAGCCGACCGGCTCGCCTTCGGCGATATAGCGCTCGACCAGCGTCTTCAGCAGTGTCCTGGCACGCGCGTCCAGCATCGTTGCGGCCCCCGTTCGGAAGTGATTTTCGCCTGCGTCCGCGAGGGTCGCTGTGGTGTAATCCCGCGATGCCGACACGCTTTAGACACGCTGCGCTGGTGGGCAAGTTCCAGGCCGAAGGCATACGCGGCGTGCTCGAGCAGATCGCGCAGTTTCTGGTCGGTCAAGGCCTCCAAGTTTCGCTCGAAACTCACACCGCGCAGAACACCGGCATCGATGCGTATCCGATGCTGACTGCCGACGAACTCGGGCGCTGCTGCGACCTCGCGGTGGTTCTCGGCGGCGACGGCACGATGCTCGGCATCGCGCGCCAGATCGCGCGCCACGGCACGCCGCTGGTCGGCATCAACCAGGGCCGCCTCGGCTTCATCACCGACATCGCGGTCGACGACTTTGCGGCGGCGCTGACGCCGATCGTCGACGGTGTCTACGAGGAAGACTGCCGCACGATGCTCGAAGGCGCGGTCTGGCGTGACGGCGAGATGATCTTCGACGGCCTCGCGATGAACGACGTCGTCGTCAGCCGCGGCTCGACCGCGAGCATGGTCGAGCTGAAGATCGACATCGGCGCCGAATTCGTCGCGAACCTGCGCGCCGATGGGCTGATCATCGGCTCGCCGACCGGCTCGACCGCCTATGCGCTGTCAGCCGGCGGGCCGATCCTGCATCCGCGCATCGCCGGCTGGGTTCTGGTGCCGATCGCGCCTCACGATCTGTCGAACCGGCCGATCGTGCTGCCCGATTCGGGCGACATCTCGATCGAGATCGTCGCCGGGCGCAATGCGAGCGTCAATTTCGACATGCAGTCGCTCGCGAGCCTGGTGCACGGCGACAGGATCAGCGTCTGCCGCTCGAAGCACCAGGTCCGCTTCCTGCATCCGAAAGGCTGGAGCTACTACGCGACGCTGCGCCGCAAGCTGCACTGGAATTCGGGCGTCAACTGAAGGAAGTGCTTCGATGCTGCGCCGGCTTTCGCTCCGCAATTTCGTGATCGTTCCCGAGCTCGAAGTCGAGTTCGAAGCGCTCTTCACGGTGTTGACCGGCGAGACCGGCGCCGGCAAGTCGATCCTCGTCGACGCGCTGCAATTGGCGCTCGGCAGCCGCGGCGACGCCGGCGTCGTCCGCGAAGGGGCGTCGCGTGCCGATATCGGCGCCGAGTTCGACACGCCGCCGACCCTCGCCGGCTGGCTCGCCGAAGCCGGCTTCGAGGCCGATGCCGACGAGCCGCAGCGTCTGCTGTTGCGCCGCACGATCGATGCGCAGGGAAAGAGCCGGGCCTGGATCAACGGCAGCGCGGCGACGATCGCGCAGCTGCGCGACGCGGCCGATCATCTCGTCGACATCCATGGCCAGCATGCCTGGCAGAGCCTGACCCGCCCGCCGGCGGTGCGCGCGCTGCTCGACGGCTATGCCGGGATCGATTCCGCGCCGCTCGCCGCCGCGTGGGCAGCCTGGAAAGCAGCGGCGCTGGCACTCGAGTCCGCGCGGACCAAACGACTCGAGCTCGAACGCGAGCGCGAACGCCTCGCCTGGCAGATCGGCGAGATCGACAAGCTCGCACCGGGAGCCGACGAATGGTCCGAGCTCGACGCCGAGCACACCCGTCTCGCTCATGGACAGGCGCTGATCGAAGCGGCGCGCGGCGCGCTCGATGCGATCGCCGAAGCCGATGCCAGCGCCGGCTCGCTGACCGGCCGCGCGCTCGATGCGTTGCAGGCGGTCGCGGCCTACGACCCGCAACTCGCAGCGACGATCGAAGTGCTGCAGGGCGCACAGGCCCAGCTCGACGATGCCGCGCATACGCTGAACGGCTATCTGAACCGCGCCGACCTCGAGCCCGAACGCCTCGCCGAGGTCGAGGATCGGCTCTCGGCATGGATGACGCTGGCGCGGCGCTATCGCCGGCCGCCGGCGGATCTGCACGCGCTCTGGTCGCAATGGCAACACGAGCTGCGAGCGCTCGACGCCGCAGCCGATCTCGACGCGCTGCAGCAGGCGCACGACGCCGCGCATTCGGCGCTGCAATCGGAAGCGGCGCGCGTCTCGGCAGCGCGGCGCAATGCGGCACCGCGTCTCGGCGCCGCAGTTACGCAAGCGATGCAGCTGCTCGGCATGAGCGGTGGCCGCTTCGAGGTCGCGTTGATCGAGCAGGACGCACCGCAATCGTTCGGGCTCGAATCGGCCGAGTTCCTCGTCGCCGGGCATGCCGGCAGCACGCCGCGTCCGCTCGCGAAGGTCGCCTCGGGCGGCGAGTTGTCGCGGATCGCGCTCGCGATCGCGGTGACGACGAGTCAGATTGCAACCGGCGATACGGCGGCCGCGACACTGATCTTCGACGAGATCGATGCCGGCGTCGGCGGCGCGGTCGCCGAGACGGTCGGACGTCTGATGAAGCAATTGGGGCGCGACCGGCAAGTGCTTGCGGTCACGCACCTGCCGCAGGTCGCGGCCTGCGCCGATCACCACTTCGTCGTCTCGAAGCACGCGAGCGACGGCGGCGCCGCGAGCGAAGTCAATGTCGTCGGCGGCGAGGCGCGGGTCGCCGAGGTCGCGCGCATGCTCGGCGGCGAACGTCTCTCGGGAACGAGCCTCGCGCATGCACAGGAGATGATCGAGGTTGCCGGCGGCGACCCGGCCGCGCCGCGCGGTCGCAAGCGGCGATGAATCCGCGCATCGCTGTCCGCGCGGCCGACGCCGGCGACCCGCCGTCGCCGCAGGAAGTCGTCCTCGTCACCGGCATCTCCGGCTCCGGCAAATCGGTCGCGCTGCATGCGCTCGAAGACGCCGGCTTCTTCTGCGTCGACAACCTGCCGCCGGAGCTGCTGCGCGAGTTCCTGCACCTCGAGCATCGGCGCCCCGACCGACGCGTCGCGATCGCGGTCGACGTGCGCAGCGCCGGCTCGCTGCCGCACCTGATGCCGGTGCTCGCGCAATTGCGCGCCGAAGGGATCGCGATCCAGAGCGTGTTCCTCGACGCGAGCACCGAGGCGCTGGTCCGGCGCTTCTCGGAAACACGTCGTCCGCATCCGCTTTCGGACCAGGGGTCGACGAATGCCAATGGTCCGGGACCCGGCGCGATCGCCGCGGACGGGAGGCGCGCTCTCGTCGATGCGATCGAGCTCGAACGGCTGCTGCTGGCCGAACTGCGCGAGATCTCGACCGTGATCGACACCAGCCAGCTGCGCCCGGCGCAGCTGCGGGCCTGGATGCGCGACCTCGTCCGCGCCGACGACAGCCGCCTGACCCTGGTGTTCGAGAGCTTCGCGTTCAAGCACGGCGTGCCGCTCGATGCCGATTACGTATTCGACGTCCGCGTGCTGCCGAATCCGCATTACGTGCGCGAATTGCGGGCGTTGAGCGGTCGCGACGAAGCGGTCGCCCTCTTTCTCGAAGCGCAGCCCGAGGTCGGCGAGATGCTCGCGCAGATCGAGACCTTCCTCGCGCGCTGGCTGCCGGCTTTCGTTCGCGACCAGCGCAGTTACCTGACCGTCGCGATCGGCTGCACCGGCGGCCAGCACCGCTCGGTCTACTTCGCCGAGACGCTGGCGCGGCGTTTCGGCGGCCGCGCGGTGACATTGATCCGTCATCGCGAACTCGATCAGGTCGGCTGAGTGCGCCGCCTGCCCGATCGCCGCGACGGGGCCGTCGAAACCGCGCTCAGCGGCCGAGAATTACCGCGAATTGGTGAAGGTCGACCGCGACGCGTGCGTCGCCGCGGACTATCTCGACGCATCGCCTCAAGCGGCGAGCAAACGCCGCAGCGGTGACGGCAAGCCGAGCGCCATCGCTTCGTCGAGCGTGAACCAGCGTCCCGCCGGCCAGGCGGCGATCAGCGCGTCGACGCGGGCGACGGCGGCTTTCGCCGGCAAGGTCCAGCGGCGCGGATGCAGTGTCCAGTCGAAATGCGTCAGCGCATGCCGCAAGCTCGGCAGCGCCTCGCCGCGTCCGGGCCAGTCGGCGCTGGCGGAAGCAAACGCGGGCTCGGACTCGAATTCGGGCAGGCTCCACAAGCCGGCCCAGACGCCTTTGTCGGGACGCTGCTCAAGCCAGATGCGGCCGCGCCAGCGCAGCCAGAGCCAAAGATGCTCGCGCTGCCCGCGCTTCGCCCGCGCACTCTTGACCGGATAGTGCGTCTGCCGGCCGCTGCCGGCGCCACTGCACAGCGCTTCGACGGGGCACCGCCCGCATTGCGGCGAACGCGCGAGGCAGACGGTCGCGCCGAGGTCCATCAGTCCCTGCGTGTAGCGGTCGACGCCGCGGGCGGGCAGCAGCTCGGTCGCACGTTGCCAGAGCTCGCGCTGCGCCGCGACTGCCGCGAGGTCGCCGTCGAATGCGAGCACGCGACCGAGCACGCGTTTGACGTTGCCGTCGAGGATCGCGACGCGCTCGCCGAAGCAGAACGCCGCGATCGCCGCTGCGGTGCTGCGGCCGATGCCCGGCAACCGCATCAGCGCCGCGCTGCTCGCCGGAAAGCGCCCGCCGTGCTCGGCGACGACGACCTGCGCGCACCGGTGCAGGTTGCGCGCGCGGCTGTAATAGCCGAGCCCGCTCCAGAGCGCGAACACGTCGTCGAGCTGCGCCGCCGCGAGCGCTTCGAGGTCGGGAAAGCGCTGCAGGAAACGGCCGTAGTAACCGAGCACCGTCGCGACCTGCGTCTGCTGAAGCATGACTTCGGAGAGCCAGACGCGGTACGGATCGCGCGTGTCCTGCCACGGCAGCCCGCGGCGTCCGTGCATCTTCTGCCAGGCGACGACGCGGTCGGCGAAGCCCGGACTATCGGCGCGCGTCACGTAACGGAAACGGAAAGGCGCCGGCTACAGGGCGCGCGACGCCGGCCGCTCACGCGCGTGCGCGGCGCTTGTCCGCCGGCTCGACATCGTCGAACAGCGGCAGATCGACGCTGCGCTCGAGCCGCGGTGCCGGGTGCGGCGCAATGATTTCGCCGCTCTCGTCGCCGCCATCGGCATCGAGCGAAGCGGCACGTGCATGTTCGCGCAATGCTTCGCCGAGCTCCTGGACGCGGGCCAGAGATTGAAGCAGCCGCCGATCCTGCAATTCGATCTGGCCGATGCGCGCCTCGAGCTCGCCGGCGGCGAAGCGGACGCGCTCGAGCGTCTCGCGCCGACGCTTGAAGTTGCGCCGCCGCTCGCGCAGCTGAGAATCGACCTGACCGGAAGTGGCCCTGTTCCAGAGCTCGATCTCGGCACTGGCGTTCTCGTAGACCACGCGCAACTTCGAGACCAGCATCAGCGCGAATTGCTGCATGAACCGCGGCTGCGCCAGGCGCAGCGACAACGTGAGCCCGAGATACTGGACGTAATTGCTCTCGATCAGCCGCAGCTCGTCCGCGAAGCGGCCGAGTTCCGGCGCCTTGCCGACCGCGAGGCTGAAGCCGAACTCCGCGTTCAGGCGCGCGAAGGTCGCCGCGAGCATCTCGCGAATTTCGGCGCTGCGCTGCGCTGCCGAAGCGAGCAGTCCGTGCAGCCTTTCGCACAGCGCGACGAACGCGCCCTTCGCGCCGAGACGCAGCACCGACCCGCTCATCGCACGCTGCATCTCGGCGACCTCGTCGCGCAGCCGATCCGACGAGAGCTCGACGAGCAGCGCCTTCAGCATCCGCGCATGAATCGAGCGCATCGCCTGCAGCAAGGTCGTGCATTGCTCGAATTCGGCCGTCTCCGCGTCGATACGCTGCAGCATCACGCGGACCTTGGCGCTGTTGCTGCCGCGCAGCCCGCGCAGCTCGAGCATCTGCTCGGCGAGCTGGCGCCGGTCGTCGCCGATCTGGCGCGTGACCTGCGACTCGATCCGGCGCGTGCCTTCGATGACGACCTGCTCGAGCACCGCGCGGCGCTGCGGCAGCAACTGGTCGCCGAGCGCCGCCTCGAGCGCCGGCAAGCGGCTCGCGATGAGCCCGGCATCGTCGCCGGCGACGCGCGCGGCGAGCGCCCGGCGCGCCGACAGCGGAAACACGCGCTCGACCTTCAGGTCGAGGGTCTGCGCAGTGTCGCTGCGCTGGGCCTCGATCTGCGCCTGCACCTGCTCGGGCGTCGCGAGCGGATCTTCGAGCGCGTCGATCTTGTTCAGCACGACGAAGCGGGTCGGGCCGTGCGCGCCGAGATGGTCGCGCCAGATCGACATGTCGGAGCGCGTGACGCCGGTGTCGGCACCGAGGATGAAAACCGTCGCGTGCGCGGTCGGCAACAGGCTCAGCGTCAGCTCCGGCTCGGCGCCGATCGCATTCAGCCCCGGCGTATCGAGCACGACCAGCCCCTGCTGCAACAGCGGATGCGGATAGTTGATCAGCGCATGGCGCCAGGCCGGAATCTCGACCCGGCCCTGCGCATCGACCGGCGGGTTGTCGTCGGGCCGGTCGTCGTCCCAGAAGCCGAGAGCGCGGGCTTGGTCGCGCGCGACCCATTCGGTCCGCGTGACTTCGAGCAGCGATTGCGCCAGCTGCTCCGGATCGTCGACATCGAGCAGCAGACGGCGCCATGCGCGCGGCTGCGAACGCAACTCGCGCAGCGGCAGCCCTTCGAGGCGGGTCTCGATCGGCAGCAGCGACAGGTTGGCGGTGCCGGCGTCGTTCCAGCCGAGCTCGACCGGACACATCGTCGTGCGGCCCGGCGTCGCCGGCAGGATGCGCCGCCCGGTGTCGGCGAAGAAGATCGCGTTGATCAGCTCCGACTTGCCGCGCGAGAACTCGGCGACGAACGCGAGCACGAGCCTTTCGTTGCCGATCCGCTCGCGCATCGACGCGATCTGCAGCGCGGCCGCGCCTTCGAACAGGTCGCGCTCACCGAGAAAGTGCGCCAGACCGTCAAGGCGGCGCCCGAGCGCCTTGCGCCAACCGCCGAGCGCGGCAAGACTGAGTGCGAAAGAAGGCTCCATGAACCGCTGTGTGACCGAAGCGCATCCTAGCGTATGCCCCGCGGCGCAATCGCTCGCGCCCGGCCGCGCGGGCCGTGCCAAACGTGGAGTGCGACCGCTCAGCGACGCTGGCAGCGCGGGCAGAAGAACGTCGCTCGCTGCCCTTGAACGATGCGCCGGATCGGCGTCCCGCAGCGCCGGCACGGCAAGCCGCCGCGCCCGTAGACCTGCGCCTGCAGTTGGAACGCGCCGGACGCGCCGTGCGCATCGCGGAAATTGCGCAAGGTCGAGCCGCCGCTGCGCAGTGCCCGCGCGAGCGTCTCGCGCACCGCATCGGCGAGTTTCTGGCAGCGCGGCCGACTGAGTCGATCGCAGCGCGTGCGCGGATCGATCCCGGCCTCGAACAGCGCCTCGCAGGCGTAGATGTTGCCGGCGCCGACGACGATCGCGCCGCCGAGCAGCGCGCTCTTTATCGCGACGCGGCGTCCGCGCAGCGCGGCGTGGAGATGCGCGCCGTCGAAGGCCGGATCGAACGGCTCGATCCCGAGTCCGGCGAGAAGCTTCGCGGCCGGTCCGGTATCGATGCCGGGAGACCAGACGACCGCGCCGAAACGGCGCGGATCGGTCAGGCGCAAGGTGCCGCGCGCGGTGACCAGGTCGAAGTGGTCGTGAGGCCCGGGCGCCGCGGCAGCCCCGCGTGCGAACGCGAGCGATCCGGACATGCCGAGATGCAGCAGCAAGCCACCCCGCTCGAGCGCGAGCCAGAGGTATTTGCCGCGTCGCGTGACCTGGCCGACCTTCTGCGCGACGATCTGTTCCGGCTCGATTCCGAGCGGCCAGCGCAGCGGTTTGCCGACACGCACCCCGGTCACCTCGGCCCCGCGGATGCGCTCGGCAAAACTGAGGCGCGTGACCTCTACCTCGGGAAGTTCGGGCATGAGGGGAATTATCCCGAACGATCGAAGTCGCATCAGATGGCTTGCGTTACCCTCACAAGCTGCACTGGGCCTTACCTGCGAGGAGCCATCGATGCCCGCCCCCTTTTCCCGTTCCACTCGAGTGCGCGCGCTCGCGGCTGTCCTCGCGTGGTTCGCATTCGGTCACGGCGCCTGCGCTCAATCCTCGCGCGCAGCGCAGGTCGAGAACTCCGGACTCGATGCCGCGCTGTTCTACCAGCTGCTGATCGGCGAGATCGAACTGCGCTCCGGCGAGGCCGGCACCGCCTACCAGGTCCTGCTCGACGCGGCACGGCGGACCAAGAGCGAGCCGGTGTTCCGGCGCGCGACCGACGTCGCGCTGCAGGCTCGCGCCGGTGATCAGGCCCTCGCCGCGGTCCTCGCCTGGCGCACCGCGCTGCCCGAATCGACTGACGCTCTTCGTTACCAGGTGCAACTGCTCGTCGCGTTGAACCGGTCCGGCGAGACCCTGGAGCCGCTCGCGACGCTGCTGCGCATCACGCCGGCCGAGCAGCGACCGGCGCTGATCGGATCGCTGTCGCGCCTGTTCGCGCGCGCGCCCGACCGCAAGGCCGCGGCCGAATTGCTCGGCAAGGCCTTGCAGCCCTATCTCGAGGCACCCGAAACGCGCACGGCGGCGAATGTCGCTCTCGGGCACAGCTGGCTCGCCGCGCTCGATTCGGCGAAGGCGCTCGAGCTTGCGCAACGCGCGCAGGCGGCCGACCGCAGCGCCGACGGACCGGCGCTGCTCGCGCTCGAGTTGCTGCCGGGAACGCCGGCCGCGGAAGGCATCGTCACCGCCTACCTGCAGGCCAAGCCCGAAGACACGAGCATGCGGCTCCTCTATGTACGCAGCCTGGCCGGATCGCAGCGCTACGTCGACGCGACAGGGCAGCTCGAACTGCTGACGCAGCGCGATCCGACCGTCGCGGCGCCGTGGCTGACGCTCGGCGCGCTGCAGCTCGAGATGCATCGTCCGGCGCAAGCGATTGCGGCGCTGCAGAACTACGTTCGGCTTATCGAAGGCGGCTCTCCGGTCTCGATCGGATCCGCCGGCGCGCGACCCGAAGCGGCCGACGGCGACGAAGCCACACCCGGATCGCCGGGCCAGGCCCTGACGCAAGCGTGGCTGATGCTCGCGCAGGCGGCCGAGGAGCAGCGCGACTTCGCGGCGGCCGAAGGCTGGCTCGCCCGCATCGACAGCCCACCACGCGCGCTCGAAGTCCAGTTGCGCCGCGCCTCGATGCTCGCGCGCCAGGGCCGTCTGGCCGATGCGCGCGAATCGATCCGGCGGGTGCCGGAGCAGACCCAGGCCGACGGCCGCGCGAAGCTGCTGGCCGAGGCGCAACTGCTGCGCGACCAGAAGGCCTGGGCCGAGGCCGAGAAAGTGCTGGCGCAGGCGAACCAGCGATACCCCGACGATGTCGACCTGCTCTACGAGCAGGCGATGATGGCCGAGAAGGTCGATCACCTCGATGAAATGGAGCGCCTGCTGCGCCGCGTGATCGAGCTGAAGCCCGATCACCACCATGCGTACAACGCGCTCGGCTATTCGCTCGCCGAGCGCAAGCTGCGCCTGCCCGAGGCGCGCACTCTGATCAAGAAGGCGCTCGAGCTGAGCCCGGGCGAGCCCTTCATCACCGACAGCCTCGGCTGGGTCGAATACCGCCTCGGCAATCGCGACGAAGCGCTGCGACTGCTGCGCGGCGCATACCAGTCGCGCCCCGATCCGGAGATCGCCGCGCACCTCGGCGAGGTGTTGTGGGCGTCCGGACAGGCGGAAGAGGCGCGCCGCGTCTGGCGCGAAGGTCGCGCGCGCGATGCGGCGAACGACGTGCTGAAGGAAACGCTGGCGCGCCTGCGAGTCGAACTGTGAGCCTCGTCGAGCG
This sequence comes from Caldimonas sp., assembly GCA_040006015.1. Lineage (GTDB taxonomy): Bacteria > Pseudomonadota > Gammaproteobacteria > Burkholderiales > Burkholderiaceae_C > Schlegelella_A. The sequence goes on along the minus strand of JBDTXV010000016.1, from coordinate 2,045 downwards.
CGGCGCGGCGTGGCTCGGCGTCGCGGCGATCGTGCTCGCGCTGGTCGGTTGCGCGGCGCTGCCGCGGGCCGAATTCGCTGCTGCCGGCGCGGCGCTGACCGGACGGCTCTCGGTCCAGGTCGAAGCCAAAGGCGAGACTCCGGCGCGCTCGCTCAGTGCCGCGTTCGACCTTCAAGGCGGTCCGAACGCCGGGCGGCTCGACCTGTCGACGCCGCTCGGCAGCGTTCTCGCCCAGGCGCGCTGGTCGCAGACTCGGGTCGTCCTCGCGACGCCGCGCGGCGAAACCGATTTTGCGGATCTCGACGCGCTGACGCGCGAAGTGCTCGGCGAGAGCCTGCCGGTTGCGGCGCTGTTCGACTGGTTGCGCGGCCGTCCGTGGACGGGCGCGCCGAGCACGCCGATCGCCGCCGGAAGCGGCGCCGGCTTCGAACAGCTCGGCTGGTCCGTCAGCCTCGCGCGCTTCGACGAGGCGCTGGTCTCGGCGCGACGCGACAGCCCGCCGCCGGTGACGGTGCGGATCAAGCTCGACCGGCCCTGACGCGATGGCGTTGCGCGCGCTCTACGACGTCGCCGCACCGGCGAAGCTGAATCTTTTCCTGCACGTGATCGGGCGCCGACCCGACGGCTATCACCTGCTGCAGTCGGTCTTCATGCTGATCGACTGGTGCGACACCCTGCATTTCGAGCTGCGCGCCGACGGCCGGATCGTTCGTCACGACCTCGGCGCGCCATTGCCGCCCGACGACCTCTGCGTGCGCGCCGCGAAAGCGCTCGCCGGCGCCGGTGCGACGTCGCTGGGCGCCGACATCTCGATCGAGAAGCGTGTGCCGTCCGGCGCCGGCATGGGCGGAGGCAGCTCCGATGCCGCATCGACCTTGCTCGCATTGAACCGCCTGTGGGAATTGAACTGGTCGCGCGAGCGCCTGGCGGCTCTGGCGCTCGGACTCGGCGCCGACGTGCCGTTCTTCGTCGGCGGCGAGAACGCGATCGTCGAAGGGATCGGCGAAAGGCTGACGCCGCTCGAGCTGCCGCCGCAATGGCTAGCGGTCGTCAAGCCCGCTGCCGGCATCGGCACCCGGACGGTCTTCGAAAGCCCGCTGCTCGGCCGGAGCGCAGCGGCTGATATAGTTGAGGGTTTTACTGGTGACGGTTCCGCGGGTTCGGATGCGCGCTACAGCGACGTCTGGTCCTACGGACGCAACGACTTGCAGGCTGCGGCCGAAGCCGCTTGCGCAGAGGTCGGGCAGGCGGATGCGATGCTGCGCAAGGTCTTCGGCAATGCCCGGATGACGGGCTCGGGCAGCGCGCTGTTCGCCCGGGCCGGCGCAGCAGAGGAGCCGGTCGCGGGAATGCCCGCCGGGCTTCCGGAAGGATGGACAGGCAGAATGTGTCGCAGCCTGTCGGTGCATCCGCTCCACGGCTGGGCCGGGTGAGCGGAACGCGCCAGGAGTTTCGAGGTTGAAGGCGCAAGCTTTCGACCTGTGTAGGGGAGTCGCCAAGTTGGTCAAGGCATCGGATTTTGATTCCGACATGCGAGGGTTCGAGTCCTTCCTCCCCTGCCAAACCGCATCGTTCCCGGTGATACCGGATCCGCGGCCGGGCCTCTGAGCCCGGGCGCGTCGGAGGCCACTTGCTGTTCAACACCGTTCTGTTCACCGGGAATGCGAACCCTGCGCTGGCGCAGCAGATCGCATCGAATCTCGGCATCGAGCTCGGCAAGGCCAAGGTCGCGCGCTTTTCCGACGGCGAAGTCGATGTCGAGATCCAGCAGAACGTCCGCGCTCGCGACATCTTCGTGGTCCAGCCGACCTGTGCGCCGACCAACGAAAACCTGATGGAGCTGTGCATCATGGTCGACGCGATCAAGCGCGCGTCGGCGCGCCGTGTCACGGCCGTGATTCCCTACTTCGGCTATGCGCGCCAGGATCGCCGGCCACGCTCGACCCGTGTGCCGATCAGCGCCCGCGTCGTCGCCAACCTGCTCGAGGCAGTCGGCGTCGAGCGGCTCCTGACGATGGACCTGCACGCCGACCAGATCCAGGGCT
>JBDTXV010000015.1:0-13766 GCA_040006015.1 Caldimonas sp. | reverse complement strand
CGACGCTCGGCTCGTGCCCGGGCCAGTTCACCGCGAACACGATGGCGATGGTCGCGGAGACGCTCGGTCTTGCGCTGCCGGGCTCGGCGATGCTGCCGGCCGTCTACATCGAGCGTCTTGCGCTGGCGCGGCGCGCGGGCCGGCGCGCGACCGAGCTGCTGCGCGACGGCGGCCCGCTGCCGCGCGACCTGGTCACGCGCAAGTCGCTCGAGAACGCCTGCGCCGCGGTCGCCGCGACCGGCGGCTCGACCAACGCCGGCCTGCACCTGCCGGCGATCGCGCACGAGGCCGGCATCCGCTTCACGCTCGACGACGTCGCCGAGGTCTTCGCGCGCACGCCGCTGATCGGCAATCTGCAGCCCGGCGGCAAATACCTCGCGATCGACCTGCACCGGGTCGGCGGCGTGCCGTCGGTGCTGAAGGCGCTGCTCGACGGCGGCTATCTGCACGGCGATGCGCTGGCGCTTTCGGGACGGAAGCTTGCTGACGAGCTCGCGGCGCAGCCGGCGCCCGACGGCGAAGTCGTGCGCAGCACGAAAGCCGCACTGCATCCGAGCGGCGGCGTCGTCGTGCTGAAGGGCAACCTGGCGCCCGACGGTGCGCTGATCAAGATCGCCGGTCTCGCGAGCGCGGTCCATGAGGGCCCGGCTCGCGTCTTCGAGTCCGAGGAAGAAGCGTTCGCCGCGGTCACCGCGCGGCGCTACGCGGCCGGCGACGTGCTCGTGATCCGCAACGAAGGGCCGCGCGGCGGTCCCGGGATGCGCGAGATGCTCGGCGTTACCGCACTCGTCTACGGCCAGGGGATGGGCGAGAAGGTCGCGCTGCTGACCGACGGCCGCTTCTCCGGTGCCACACGCGGGATGATGGTCGGCTACATCGGCCCCGAAGCGGCGCTCGGCGGGCCGATCGCGTGGGTCCGCGACGGTGACCGCATCCGCATCGACGGCCATGCGCGCACGCTCGAATGGCAGGTCGACGACGCCGAGATCGCGCGCCGCCGCGCGGCGCATCGGCCGCAACGGCGCGAACGCCTCGCCGGCGTGCTCGAGAAATACGCGCAGCTGGTCGGCCCGGCACACCTCGGCGCGGTGACGCATTCGGGCGCGCTCGAGTGGCCCGAAGAAGCGGCGCAACCGATCGCGCCGAAGCGCTGACGCAGCGGTCGCTCGCCGCCGCTCGCTGCCGGCGCGCACGGAACGGCGGTCGTGCGCGCGCAGATCCTGCTGGATCCGGCCTGGTTCTCGCCGGGCGAGATCGACGACTCGTTCAGCGCGAACATGCGCCGCACGGAGCGCATGCTCTACGTGCTCGGCGCCGACGACCAGGTTGTCGCCGGGTTCCCGATCAGCATCGGCGGACCGGGCGATCCGCTGCCGGTCGGCAAGATGAAAATCACGAACGAAGTCAGGAATCCGTCGTTCACGTTCGACCCCGCGCTGATCAAGAGTGTCCGCCCAAGCGACGCGAAGACCGAGATCAGGCCGGGACCGAACAACCCGGTCGGCCGGCTGGACTCGGCGCGGCGCAGCCGCTTCGCCGTCGCGCATCGACAGACCGCTCGCGCTGCCGGTCGACGGCATCGCCGCCGCCGATCTGCGCGACACATACGCGGAGGGCCGCCCGGGTCATCTGCACGAAGCGATCGACATTGCCGCAGCGCGCGGAACGAAGGTCTATGCGATCGACGACGGCAAGCTCGTGATGCTGTTCATCGAACTGGTGGATCGTCAGGCCGCCGGGCACGCTCTGCGGCGATGCGCGCGTCGGCGCTGGCCCGAGCGAAGGAGCCGGCGACCAGCGAAGTCGTCTCGCGCCGCCGTTGAGCGCGCGACTCAGGCCGGCACGACCTCGTCGGTCCAGACCTTGAAGCTTTCCAGCGTGTTCGGACCGAAGGTGCTCGACAGCGCGACATCGCAGGCGTCGCGGCCGCGCGCCATCAGCACGCGGCCGATGCGCGGCATGTTGTTTCGCGCATCGAAGGTATACCAGCGGTCGCCGAGCCAGGCCTCGAACCAGCCGGCGAAATCCATCGGGCCGTACGGCGGCGGCATCCCGATGTCGCCGAGGTAGCCGGTGCAATAGCGCGCCGGAATGTTCATGCAGCGACAGAACGCGATCGCGAGATGCGCGTAGTCGCGGCAGACACCGACGCCTTCGTTGTAGGCCTCCCACGCAGTGCGGGTGCGGCGCGCGTTGTGATAACCGAATTCGATGTGCCGGTGCACGAAATCGCAGATCGCCTGGACGCGGCCCCAGCCGGTCGGCCCCGGGCCGAACAGATTCCACGCGATGTCGGAGAGCTGATCGGTCTCGCAATAGCGGCTGCCGAGCAGATAGACCAGCGTCTCTTCCGGCAGATGCTCGACCGGCACCTGCAGCGCCGACGGCGCGACGACATCGGGCTGGCCGCTGTCGTTGACGAGCGCATCGGTGGTCAGCACGATGCGCCCCGGCGGCGCGACGATGCGGCTGCACCAGTTGCCGAACAGGTCGCGGTACATCGTCACCGGGACCGACGGGCTCGTCACCAGCAGATCGGGCCGCACCAGGTCCGATGCGCGCGAATAGTGGATGTTCAGCGCGAGGATCATCGGCGTGGTCTGCGGGCACCGATATGCCATTTCGAAGCCGACTCTGATCTGCATGCTCTCCCCTTTTTGCGACCTAGCGTAAAGCAAGCGCCGCGCCACGAGCTCCGAGTATCGGTGTTGCGGCGCCGGACGGCTCAGCCCGGATCGAAAGGCGATGCCGCCAGCGCGCTTTGCAACGACTCGATCAGCGTTCGGCGCAGCTTCGGCCACGGCCGGCCGCCGCGCTGCACGAATCGCTGGTTCACCTCGAGCTCGATGCCGGCGTAGACATCGGCCGCATAGCGGCGGCGCAAGCGGTAGGTCAGGCCGTCGCTCTTGCCGATATACGGATAGTTGCGACGCAGGCGCAGCGCCGGCTGCAGATCGCGGACCGCGGCGAGCCAGCGGTTCGAGAACTCGACCTCGGCCGGGCGGCCCGGGTCGTAGAGCCAGCCGATGTCGGCGGTGCGCACCTGGCCGTTCAGCTCGGGCGTGAAGCTGTGCGACGCGACATGCACGACGCGCCGACCTTCGGCGATCGCGGTGCTGAACCAGGCTTCGATCGGCTCATGATGCGGGCGGTAGTGCCGGCCGACGATTTCGCGCCGCGCAGCGACCGGCAACGGCCGTGTGAACTCCGAATACAGGTCCGGATTGCCGATCGACCGATTGAGGTCGATCAGCAGCCGCGTCGTCTCCGAGAAAAACAGCGGCGCGTCGAACTCGGCCGCGATCTCGCGTGCCAGCGTCAGCGCGCCCGGGTCCCAGCCGCGATGCGTGTTCAGCAGCGCGTCGTGCCCGTCGAACAATGCGCGGTACTCGGCCGGCACGCGCTTGCCGGCGTGCTCGCAGGTGATCAGCAGCAGCGGGTGTCGGTCGATGATGGGCTCCGCACGCCCGGCGGCGACGGCGGGAACCGCCGCGAAGCCGGACAGGCGCTCGCGCGGATTGTCGGCGACAGCCGGCCGCACTCGCCGGGCAGGCGACGCCGACTGAAGTGAGCCAGGCTCGCGTCCGCCACGGCATCCTCCCGACACATTCGTTACGATGCCCCGGTCCTTGCTTCCCCCCGAAAGAACGAACCGTATGGATTTCGCCGCCGCGGATCCCTCCTCCGGACCGCGTGACAGCCGGCCCGCATCGCCCGGGGGGAAACGCTGCTACCTGACGGTGCTGTTCTGCGATCTCTGCGATTCGACCGCGCTCAGCGGGGCGATGGAAGCCGAGGAATACGCCGAGATCCTGAGCCGGCTGCGCACCCTCTACGAGACCGTCGTCGCGCGCCACGCCGGAACCATCGTCCGGATCCAGGGCGACGGCATGCTCGCGGTCTTCGGCTATCCCGATCCGCAGGAAGGCGACGGCCGCCGCGCGACCGAGGCCGCGCTCGACCTGCATGCCGACACCCGCGCACTGCAAGGGCCGGAACATGCGGCGCCGCTGCGCCTGCACAGCGGCATTCATGCCGGACTGGTGCTCGTGCAGCAGGGCGACGTCGTGCTCGGCCGCCTCGAGCTGCTCGGCAACGCGCCGAACATCGCGTCGCGCCTTTCCGATTCGGCGATTCGCGACGAGATACTGGTCAGCGCAGAGACGCTCGGTCCCGAAAGCCACTTCTTCGAGACGAGCGGCAGGCGCCTGGTGACGGTCGCCGGACGCAGCGACGCGGTCGCGGCCTACGCGATCCTCGGTCGCACGCCGGTGCGCACGCGCTTCGAGGCCCATGCGCGGCGCGGCCTGTCGCCTTTCATCGGTCGGCAGCGCGAACTGAACGAGCTCGCAGCTTGCCTCGATCGGGCCCGGCACGGCAGCGCCCGCCACGTCGCGATCTCCGCGCCGGCCGGCGTCGGCAAGACCCGCCTGGCGCAGGAGGTGCTGGCGCTCGCGACGCGGCAAGGTTGGCGCATCTTCCGGGGCTATTGCGAAGACCGACTCAGCGCCGAGCCGCTGCAGCCGGTGCTGCAGATGCTGCGCAGCGTCTTCGGTCTGACGCCCGGCATCTCGGCCGCCGATGCGAGCGACGCGGTGACGACGCAACTCGACGAGATCGGCCTCGCCGCGCACGGACCGGAACTGCTGCGCGCGCTGTCGCTCGTCGCCGATCCTGCGATCGATCCGAAGCGGCCCGCGGCTGCGGGCACGATGGCCGCGGTGAAGGCCGTGTTCGCGAGCCTCGCGGCGCGCGGTCCGCTGCTGCTCTTCGTCGACGACTGGCAATGGGCCGACGCGGCGACGAATCAGGCGCTCCTCGCGATCCGCGGGCTCGACGGCCCGGCGCTTTTCATCCTCGTCGCGACGCGCGGCTTCGAGCCCGGCGACGCGACGATGAGCGATGTCCGCGTGATCGAGCTCGCGCCATTCTCGGAACACGAGGCGGTCGAGTCGATCGGCGACCTGCTGCCGCGCGCCGATCCGTTCGTCGCCGCCGAGATCAGGCGCTACGCCGGCGGCAATCCGCTCTTCATCGAGGAGCTGTGCCACTCTGCCGCCCACGAGGACATCGACCGGCGCCTCGTCCGCCTGCACGGCGGCGCGGCCTGGCTCAACGTGCTGGTCGAGTCGCGCGTCGCGCGGCTGCCGGAAGCGCAAGCCGAGCTGGTCCGCACCGCCGCGGTGATCGGCAACGTGATCCCGTCGTGGCTGCTGCGCGACCTGACCGGCTGTGCCGCGGATCATCCGCTGGTCCGCGAGCTGGCCGAGCACGACTTCATCTTTCCGGGCGAAACGCCGGGCACGTTGCGCTTCAAGCACGGCATCACGCGCGACGTGATCTACGACTCGGTCGGGCTGCGCACGCGCCGGGCGATGCACCTGCGCATCGCCGAGGCGCTGCGCCAGAACGCGACCGCTGCGCAGGAAGAGGCTCATGAAGCGCTCGCCTACCACTACGGCGCCGGCGGACGCATGCTCGATGCTGCGCACTACGCGGAGCTCGCCGGCGACAAGGCGGTCGCGGTCTCCGCGCTCGACAGCGCGAAGGCGCAGTACCGCGCCGCGCTGACCGCGCTCGACGCGACGCCGTCGGCGGCGGAGATCCGCTCGCGCTGGGTCGCGATCGCGAACAAGCTCGGCCTCGTCTGCGTCTTCGATGCGGCGCGCGAGGACCTCGCGATCTTTCGGCGTGCGGTCGCGCTGACCGAAGGCGGCGACGATCGCGGCGCGCTGGCGCGGGCCGAATACTGGCTCGGCTACATCAACTACGCGCTCGGCGAGGCGCGCGCCGCGATCGTCCACTGCGAGCGCGCACTGGCCGCGGCGCAAGGGGCGGCAGGCGACCCGCTGACAGTGCAGATCCGCGCGACGCTCGGGCAGGCCAAGGTCGCCGCATCCGACTACGCCGGCGCGTTGCCTCTGCTCGACGAAGCGATCGCGATCAAGCGCAGCCATCGCAGCGGCTCGCGTGTTGCGGTCGGCTTTGCATACTCGCTGGTCTGCCGCGGCTGGGTCCTCGGCGACCACGGCGACTTCGGCGCAGCCGCGGCATCGTTCGACGAGGCGTTGGCAGCAGTGCACGGCGTCACCCACGAGATCGGTGCATCGATCCAGGGCTGGCGCGCCGCGGTGCTGCTGTGGCAGGGGCATTGGAGCGAGGCGCGCCAGGCCGCCACCGAATCGACGCGCATCGCCGAGCAGACGCGCAGCCTGTTCCAGTTCTGCATGGGACGTGCGATGGCCGCCTATGCCGACTGGATGCAGACGCGCGACCCCGAAGCGCTGCAGCGGATCCAGCTCGCGACCTCGTGGCTCGAGCCGCGCGACGGCGGCCTGTTCCGCTCGCTGAACCACGGCTGGCTTGCCGATGCGTTCGCGACGGCCGGGCGCTACCAAGAGGCGCGCCGCGAGGCCGCGCGCGCGCTGCGACGCGGACGCCGCGGCGCCTGCATCGGCGTCGCGATGGCCTGTCGCGCGATGGCGCGCGAAGCCGCGGCGGCGCGCGATCGGGCGCGAGCTCAGCACTGGATCGACCGCGCCTTCCGGGTCGCCGAGATGCGCGAGTCGACGCACGAGGCGGCGTCGACACGCCTCGGTGCCGCAGAAATCGCCGCCGGCTTCGGCGACCGGACCGAAGCGCTGCGCTGGCTCGACGCCGCGATCCCGGCCTTCGAGCGAATGGAGATGGGTTGGCACCTCGCCGAGGCGCGCCGCTTGCTCGGCGAGCTTTGACGCGTCAGGCGGCCATCGTCACGAGATTCGCGATCGTCGGCGATGGCGTCGGGCGGATGCTGCCGGCGAGCAGGATCGCCGTCGTCATTCCCATCATCACGCCGAGCGCCATCTCGTAGCCCGGGCATGCGTGCACGGTCGCGAGGCCGGTCGCTTGCGCCGGCTCTTTTCGGCCGGTCGACGCGGGCGAAGCCGCGGTCCCGGCCGGTGTGCAACTGGGCGCCCACGCGCCGCCGAACATTAGACTGTCGTGCGCAGCCTCGTTCTTCATCGCCGCGAACAGACCGAGCACGGTCTTCGGCGGCTCCTGTCCCGGCGCCGGCGCCGGTGCTTGCGGATCCTCGCGCCAGATCATCTCGGGAACCGGCGACTTGCGCATCTGCGCGAGCAGCGCAGCGCGCAACAGCGGGTCGACCTTGTCGTATTCGGCGCGCGTGACGCCGAGTCCGATCAGGTCGGCCTGCAGGTTCCACAGCGACGTGACCGGCTCGGGAGCCGATGGATCAGGGCCGGTCTGCAGCCACGCCCTGACGATGCGCGCGAAGTTGCCGTGCACCGTCGGCGGAAAGCCGAGCATCGTGCCGGCGATCGTCTTGACGATCACTTCGTGCGGCTGCTGCTCCCGGACCAGGCCGGCCTCGATCGCGAACGAGAGCCTGCCGAGCGTCTTTTCGCGCTGCGCCGGATCGGTCGGTGCGGCATCGAGAAATGCCTCGACCGCGTCGAGCACGGCCTTGCCGTGGGCCTTCGCATCTTCGGCGACGATGGCGGACGGACGGGGCGAGAACACGTACCTCGCGACCGACAGGAAATGCCCGGGACAGCGCGCCGGGCCGCTGCGCTCCGGTGTGCGCCCCGCAACCGTCATGAACTTGCGGCCGGGATCGGGCAGGCCGAACCAGAGCGTCGACAGATTGCCGAGCACCTTCTCGCTGAGCACGAGCATGTCGACCGGGGTCTCGATCCTGCCGTCGGCGGTAGGCGATCCGGTCGCCGCCGCGAACGCCTTCAGCACGTTCGACGTCATGGCGGCGGCGGCGGCGAAAGCTTCGTTCGCGCCGATGTCGGCGATCGCGTCGTTGACGCCGGAAAGAATCGCCTGCGTCGTGTGGCCGGCGTCCGGATCGAGGCCGAGGTAGCCGATGCCGACGGTGTCCGTCAGACGGCGGCCGTAGCCTTCGACCGAGTGCCGCCGCCCGGTGTCCTGCAGGATCGCGGTGATCTTCGCGGGGTCGGCGACGAGCAGGCCGTAGTCGGTCTGCAGCGTTCCGCGCGCCGTAGTTCCGGCGTTCGCGGCGCTGACGACCGACCAGGCCTCGTCGCGCAAGCCCGGGTCTTCGAGCGCCCGTTGCCACGCCAGCAAGCCCGCGCTCGCATCGAGAGGCAGAGCCGGAGCCGCACCGGCGGGCGGCGCTGCGGCGCTGGCCGCGCCGGCGGCCGGCAATGCGGTGCCTCCCGTTCCGGATGCGGCAACGATCTCGTCGAGCTTCTTCAGCGCGCCGATCGAAGGCACGAAAAGATAGAGGCCCCATTGGAGTTCGGTGAACGGCTGGTCGCCGAATTCGACCCGCATCACGTTGCCGGACGCATCGAAATAGCGATAGACGCGACGATCGCCCGGCTGCGGCACGCCGAGCAGCGGATCGCTGTGCGTCGACAGCACGCCGCTGCTGTTGCCGCCGGCGACCCAGCGCTGGATCACCTCGAACTGCTCGGCGATGCTCGCGCAATGCGCCATGAAATAGACGCCGCGCTCGGTCACCAGATCGGTGTTGTCTCGCGATCCGTACGACATGCCGCGACGGATGATCCGCGGCAAGCGTTCGCCGGCACGCGGGTTCGCGCGCCGCGCATGCGAGTGAAACGGACACTGCGCGCCGCCCGCGTCGCCGCCGTAGTCGAAATCGTTCAGGTTGCCCGAAGCAGCGCTGCTGTTCGTCTTCACCAGCGGCCGGCCGTCCTGGCGCCGGCCCATCATCAGCTCCTTCAGCTCGGTTCGCGCTTGCAGCGAAGCTGCATCGGACTTCGGATAGATCTGCTTCAGCACCCAATCGAGCACGTCGAGGCGCTGCCGGATCTTGCGCAGCACCAGGAAGCCGCCGTCGTCGAGCAGCGGATCGGCGCTCGCCGGATAGGGTCCGTCGCCGCGGTCGTTGGCATAGCCGAGCAGGATTTCGCCGCGCGCGATGCTGTCCTTCCAGAACTTCGAGGCCGGGGCCCCGTCGGCGATCGGTTGGCTGATCCCGTCCTGGAAGCCGAAATGCTCGCGGGTGACGTTTCCGCTTTCCGGATAGCTGCGCATTGCCTCGACGGCGAGGATCGACAGTCCGCTCGCGCGATCGAAGCGCTTCGTCTCGGCGTCGAGCATCGGGTGCAGGCCGCAGCCGGCTTCGCCCGGATCGATCAGACGGAACTGCACGACGACATGCACGTTCGCGAGCTCGACCTCGGCGCCGACCGCGGACCCGCGCAGGACCGGACGCCGCCAGGCGTGCGGATGGTTGGTCCGCACATCGCCGAGCAAGCCGGCGCGGTTCTCCATGCCTTCGATGAACTCCTGCGGGAACATCTCGAGTCGCTTCGAACCGATGCCGAGCGCCTGCAAGCCATGCGCCGTCAACGCGACGTTGCAGTACGGTCCACCCGCCTGGCCCGCACCCTCGACACTGACCGGCAGGCTCGCAAGAAACCGGCGCGCACTGGCCGCATCGGCGACGCGCAGCAGCACGACGCAGCCGTGCGTGACGCCTTCGTAGCGCGAGACGATGCCGGCCTGCAGATTCGACTTGTCGAACTGGAGCCGCGGCGCCGCTGCGGCCGTGACCGCCGGCGCCTTCGTGATCCACGCAACTGGCTCCGCGAACGGGTCGAGCCGCGCCTTCAGCGGACTGTCGCTTGCGAGCAGCATGCCGAGCAGCGCGACGAATTCGCGCATCGCGCTGCGCGCGAAGCGCAGCAGGATCTGATCGTCCTGATCGGCATTGGCGCCGTACAGCGGCCGCAGATCATGGAGCGCCTTCAGCGCCTTCAGGTTGACGCGCAGCGCCTGATCCTGCGAAGACTTGTCGGCGGCGAGGAAGACGGCCAGGGCCTGGGCCAGATCGGGCGGCTCCCTCAATGCGAAGGCGCCGCTCGCCGCATCGGCGGCAGCCGTGTCGGCTCCCTCGCGGTAAATTCGCTCGATCCCCTCGAGGTAGCGCTGATCCTTCACCGTCATCGCCGACTCGGTGTAGAAGAGCCCGCTCGCGACTTCGTGGTCGCGCACCCATCGCGTGTATTCGTCGAAGCTGTGCGCTCGCGCGGTGCGATAGCCCTCGCAGTTGCAGAAGATCGCATCGAGCAGCGGCCCGAGATCGCGATGGATCACGCGCAGATAAGGCTCCCAGCCGCCGTCGAAGGCGACGTTCAGCGAGAGGCGATGACGGCCCTGGACCGGCGGCTCTACGGCGCCGAGCCGAAGCTTGTCGGGCGCTGCCGCGGCGGACTGTGCCTCGCCGTCGGCGCCGAGCGCCGGCGGAACGATCGCATAGCGAAACGAGTGCAGGATGCCGATGCGGCCGACGAGGTCGGGAAACGGACCCTTCGTCGATTGCGATTCGCGCGACGCCAGGCGGATGCCGTTCAGCGTGCGCAACAACAGCTCGAGGCGTTTGACGAAGGTCACCGTCTCGAAACCCTCGACGAATCCGGGCCGGACATCGGCCATCAGTGCCAGGTCGGCGATGCCGCCGAGCTGCGTGCTCCACGTGTTCGATCTCACGGCGTCTCCTGTTTCGAATGTTTGCGTTGTAACGCGCTCAAGCCTGCACGACGCCCGCGTCGGCCTGCGCCGTGCTGCCGTTGCAGAGCGCCAGCGCCGGCACGAGGTCGCCGGCGGCCGGCTGCCAGCCGAGTGCGCAGGACAGCGGCACGTCCCAGCGATTGCGGGCGAGCTTCGTGAAGCCTTCGCGAGTCGGATGGATCTCGTCGAGCCAGTCCGCATCGACGCCGGTCGCGCTCGCGGCGGCCGGTCTCAGCAGGCCGCGCTGGTCGATCACGTGTACGTTCGGCAGCCTGCCGATCACCTGCTGCAATTGAGCGTTGATCTCGTCGATGACCGCGTCGGCGGCGGCGCGCATCTGCACGCTGCTCAGGCCCGCGGCCTTCAGCGCCGGATGGAGCCAAGGCCCCTTGCCGATGCGGCTGCCGGCGAAGATCTCGGCGCTCGCGGGGCGCGGCTGCAGATAGTCGTAGCCATGCACGAAGATCGGCGCCGCGCGGGTGACGGCGTCGTGCGCCGAATCGCGCAAGTCGACGAAGCGGCCGATGTTCTGCACCACGTCCTCGAAGAACTCGGTATAGCTGGCGGGGGCGGCAAGCCGGTCCAGGTTCTTCGGCTGAAAACGGGACTCGAAGCCTTCGTTGGCGAGCGCCCTGGTCGCGAACAGGTCGACAAAGACGTTCTTCAGGTCGTTGCCACCGGCCGAAAGCAGGATCGCCTGAAAGCCGAACAGCTTGAACATCGCGTGCGTCTGGCGCGCCTGGTGGCCGCGCACCATGTCCCGGACCTCGTCGCCGATATGGGCTACGTCGACGACCGCGGTCAGGAACGGCGTGCGGATCGCATCGAGCAGGTTCGTGCCCGACGACGGCACCGGCGTGAAATTCTCGAACCACGAATCGCCTTCGGCGAAAACCAGACGATCGGGCAGCAGATCGTTGGTCGCCTTGATCACCTCGCCGACATCGCCCCCGCCCGTCTCGATCCGTATCATCCGGCGCCAGCCGCGCGACGGATCTGCCAATACCGACGGGTGAACGGCGAAGTGCGCATCGACCGGCGGCATCGCGACTCCGTTGCTGATAGGGTCAGCAAGCGTAGTGATGCGGTCCGGCGCATGCATCCATTGCATTCGGGACGGGCAGCGCCGCCATCTGCGCGCAACTCCAGACAATTGCTCGAACCTGTCGTAGGCCGTTTTTTTATCTAACAACCGAGGACTACGCGCTCGCAAGAATGTCGTGTCCCTAAGGAGTATTTGAATCAGGGCGGCCGCGTGCTTTTTTCCGCACCCGGGAAGGTACGTCTTTGCTACGCTGATGCATGTCCCCTCGCCTCGCTTCCGCGCTCCCAGTTTCTCTTCTTGGTTCGCGCTGGCCCGACCTCCGAGTTCAAGTGCTTGCAGAAAGTCCGCGATGAATGCCCAGATCCAATACGCTGCGCCCGAGCAGGTCGAGACGGTTATCAAGCAGTTGGGACGCACGGAAGACGTTACCTTTTCCCCGAGCAACCGACGCCTTGCGATCGCCGGGTTCCGAGCCAACAAGATCGCAGTATTCGACATTGCTCTAACCGCTACGAACGGTGTCCCCAAAATTTCCATCCCGAGCGTGGTCGAACTTCATGCGCCATTCCTGAAAGAACCTCATGGGATCTGCTTTCTGAATGAGCAGACTCTCGCTGTCGCCAATCGAAACGGGCACGTTCACATTTTCGACGCACCGATGCCGACAACGCCACGCGAACAGCGTTCGGTCACGGCCATGAAGACAATCCAGGGGGGCCCGGGAGCCCTGGTTCGCACGCCGGGATCATTGGCAGCGATTGCCATCGACGGTGTTTCGCTCGAACTGGCGGTGTGCAACAACTCTGTGAACTACGTCAGCCGCCACATCATCCGAAATAGGAACGACGAAATCGACGTCGTCAGCGAAGAAATCCTCCTGGAAGCGGGCTTGGACATTCCGGACGGCATCTGCTACAGCATGGACCGGCGATGGATCGCCGTCAGCAACCACAACACCCACAGCGTTTTCGTCTACGAAAGAACTCCGGCGCTGAATCGCGGGTCGGTGCCGAATGCCGTCTTGCGCAACGTGCTCTGTCCGCACGGCATCCGATTCACTCCTGACGAGAAGTTCATTCTGGTCGCCGATGCGGCTGCTCGGTACGTCAATGTCTACAAGCGCGACGAAGGCGGTTGGAGCGGCATCTACGATCCGCACACCTTGTTTCCCGCCGTGGAACCTGCCGTGTTCGCGCGCGGCCGGCTCAATCCTCAGGAGGGCGGGCCGAAGGGCATCGATGTCGACAAGGACATGACCGTCCTGGTGTCGACGTGCGAATTTCAAACACTCGCTTTCTTCGATCTGGCGCAAGTGCTCAGCCGACGCCGGGCGCCGGAGAACCGTCACAGACGCTATGTGCAATGGCGCCTGGAAAACGCGTTGCACAGGCGACGTCCCGACGTTTATGGTTGGCTATCCACTCGTCGCGGCGGGAGCCTTCGTTCGCCGGTCTGAATGAGTCGGCCTCCTTTGAATCCGGTCGGTTGCAGCGGACCCGCGACAGTGGCGGTGGATGGTTGCTGCTTCGTCGGCACCCGAACCGGCATTGCGAATTACGTGGCGGCATTGCTCGAACCGCTGTGCGCTCAGCACCGCGACGTCCGCTTCTTCTTGTACTGCAACGATCATCAGGGCAATTTCCCGAAGGCCCCCAACCTCGAGGCCCGAATCAGCTTGCGGAAGCGCCGCGGACCAATCTGGCACAACACGCACGTGGTGGACATGCTCCGTCAAGACGGGATCGACCTCTTCTGGGGCACGAACGGCATCATCCCGCTGCGTGGCCTTGGTCAGACCGCATCGGTGCTCACGATCCATGATCTGGTGCACGTCTTCGCGCCGCAGACGCAGGAAATCACCAAGCGCTGGAAGCAATTGTTTTTTCAGCCGCGGTGCACGCGAGCGGCCGACCGTGTGATCGCAGCGTCGCAGGCCACCGCCGACGACATGGCGCGGCATTACGGTCGGGTGCCGGATAGCGTCATCCACCCTCTCGCCGACAAGGAGTTCGGCTCCGCCGACGCCGCTGCTGCCGCGGACACAGTGCGCCGGCATTTGCTACCAAGGAAGTTCATATTGACAGTGGGCACTCTCGAGCCACGCAAGAACCTCGCTGCCTTGGTCGAGGCCCATGCAGCGTGCATCGCAGCCGGTTACGACGTGCCTCCGCTCGTGATCGTGGGAGGTAACGGCTGGCGGGATGCC
>JBDTXV010000014.1:0-13925 GCA_040006015.1 Caldimonas sp. | reverse complement strand
TGAAGGTCTTGCCGGAGCCGGTGACGCCGAGCAGCGTCTGGAAGCTCAGGCCGTCACGGATGCCGTCGACGAGGCCGACGATCGCGGCCGGCTGGTCGCCGGCCGGCTGGTATGGCCGGAACAGCTGGAACGGCGAATCCGGATACGAGACGAATTCGCCTTGCGGCGCATCGGCCTCCTCGAGTGCAGCAACGTCGGACAAGTCGGCCATGGCGGATAAAATTGTTCGGTTGGGTCGCCCTGCCGGAGCAAGGCAACCGATGAGCGTAACGGAAATCCGAATTCACCGACAGGACAGCCCATGCCATCCCTCTTCGCCGCCGTCGAGCAGGCGCCCCGCGACCCGATCCTCGGTCTGACCGAACAGTTCAACGCCGATCCGAATCCGGCCAAGGTCAACCTCGGTGTCGGCGTCTATTTCGACGAGAGCGGCAAGCTGCCGCTGCTCGGCTGCGTCAAGGCCGCCGAAGAGTTGATGATCGAAGCTCCCAAATCCCGCAACTACCTGCCGATCGACGGCATCGCGGCCTACGACAGCGCGGTCCAGGAACTCGTATTTGGTGCCGATGCGCCGGCGCGCAAGGCCGGCCGCATCGCGACGGTGCAGGCGATCGGCGGCACCGGCGGACTGAAGCTCGGCGCCGACTTCCTGAAGCGCGTGAACCCGGAAGCCATCGTGCTGATCAGCGACCCGAGCTGGGAGAACCACCGCGCGCTGTTCGAAGGCGCCGGCTTTCGGGTCGCGAGCTACCCCTACTACGACGCTGCCGCGCAGGGCGTCGACGTGGCGGCGATGCTCGCTGCGCTCGACGCGGCCGCGCCCGGGACGATCGTCGTGCTGCACGCCTGCTGCCACAACCCGACCGGCTACGACATCGCGCCGGCCGACTGGCCGCGCGTGATCGACGTCGTGCACCAGCGCGGGCTCGTTGCGTTCCTCGACATGGCCTATCAGGGCTTCGGCGACGGCATCGTCGAAGACGGCGCGGTCGTGCGGATGTTCCTCGAATCGGGGCTCGACTTCTTCGTCGCGACGAGCTTTTCGAAAAGCTTCTCGCTGTATGGCGAAAGAGTCGGAGCCCTCAGCATCGTCTGCGAGTCGAAGCCCGAAAGCGACCGCGTGCTCAGCCAGATGAAGCGCGTGATCCGCACCAACTACTCGAATCCGCCGACGCACGGCGCGCAGGTCGTCACGATGGTGCTGACCTCGCCGGCAATGCGCGCTCAATGGGAGCTGGAGCTCGCTGCAATGCGCGAGCGGATCAAGCAGATGCGCGTCGCGCTGCAGGACAAGCTCGCGCGCGCCGGGCTGAAACGCGACATGAGCTTCATCACCCGGCAGCGCGGCATGTTCAGCTATTCGGGCCTGACGCGCGAGCAGATGCAGCGCCTGCGCTCCGAATTCGGCATTTACGGCATCGATTCGGGCCGCATCTGCGTCGCCGCGCTGAACACGCGCAATATCGATGCGGTGGTCGAGGCGATCGCGAAAGTCGCCTGACCCAACAAATTCACTCGGCGCCCCGTCGGCCGGAGCGCGCGCTCTCCGGTTCGGACGGAAACAGCCGATAAGCCCTAGAATGGTGCGCTGCACAAGCGTCGATTCGGCCGTCCCGGCCAGATCGGCGCGGCGGCGGAGAGGGTGTTCCATGCTGTATCAGTTGTATGAATCGCAGCGCGCTCTGCTGAGTCCGTTTGCCGAATTCGCCAGCGCGTCGTCGAAGCTCTACAACCATCCGCTGTCGCCTTTCACGCACACGCCGATGGCGCATCGCGTCTCGGCCGGGCTCGAACTGATGCACCGGCTCGCGAAGGAATACGAGAAGCCCGAGTTCAACATCCATTCGGTGCGCGTCGACGACGTCGATGTCGCGGTCCAGCAGCAGGTCGCGATCAATAAGCCGTTCTGCCGGCTGCTGCGCTTCAAGCGCTTCACCGACGATCTGCCGATGCTGACGAAGCTGAAGGACCAGCCCACCGTTCTGATCGTCTCGCCGCTCTCGGGCCACCATTCGACCTTGCTGCGCGAAACCGTGCGCGAGATGCTGCGCGACCACAAGGTCTTCGTTACCGACTGGACCGATGCGCGGATGGTGCCGCCGGCCGCCGGCCCGTTCCACCTGAAGGACTACGTCGCCTACGTGCAGGAATTCATCCGCCACGTCGGCCCCGACGTCAACGTGATCTCCGTCTGCCAGCCGACCGTTCCGGTGCTCGCGGCCATCGCGTTGATGGCGAGCGCCGGCGAGCCGACGCCGCGGACGATGACGATGATGGGCGGCCCGATCGACGCGCGGAAGAGCCCGACCGCGGTCAACAATCTCGCGACGAACAAGAGCCTCGGCTGGTTCGAGAGCAACGTGATCTATCGCGTGCCGACCAACTATCCGGGCAGCGGCCGGCGCGTCTATCCGGGCTTCCTGCAGCACACCGGATTCATCGCGATGAATCCGGACCGGCATTTGAAGTCGCACTACGACTACTTCCTGAACCTGGTCCGCGGCGATGGCGACAACGCCGATTTCCATCGCGAGTTCTACGACGAATACAACGCGGTGCTCGACATGCCGGCCGAGTACTACCTCGACACGATCAAAGTCGTGTTCCAGGACTTCGCGCTCGTCAACGGCACCTGGGAGATCGACGGCGAGGCAGTCCGGCCGCAGGACATCCGCACGACCGCGCTGCTGACGATTGAAGGCGAGCTCGACGACATCTCGGGCGCCGGCCAGACCAAGGCCGCCCACGCGCTCTGCACCGGCGTGCCGAAGGAACGCCAGTTCCACTACGACGTCGTCGGTGCCGGCCATTACGGCATCTTCTCGGGCCGGCGCTGGCGCGAGAAGGTCTATCCGCGCGTGCGCGATTTCATCGCCGCCTACCAGCCCGCGGCCGCGGGGCAGCCGGCACACAGGAACGGCGTCGCCCATACCGGGGCGAACGGCAAGTCGAACATCAAGGCGGGCGCACCGAAGAGCGCGAAGGCGAAGCGCGGCCGCGCTTCGTCCCAGGCGCGGGCCGCCGCATAGTCGGTACCGACCGCCGCGGCTAGGCCGTCGACACCGCGCAACGCTCCGCCGGTCCGCTCGAGCAACCCGACGCGCGTGCGAACCCGCGTCGCGCGAACGCCGCGTCGCGTGCGGCCGATAATTCGAGCGTGATTTCCGTGACGCTCGTCGACGCGCTGAACGATGCGCTGCCGCAGACGCAATGCAAGCGCTGCGACTTTGCCGATTGCCGCGGCTATGCCGAGGCGATCGCTGCGGGCGCGGCCGGGATCAACCAGTGTCCGCCGGGCGGCGCGGCCGGCATCGAGCGGCTCGCCGCCCTCACCGGCCGGAACGCCTCGGCACTCGACCCGGCCCACGGCCGCGAAGGTCCGCGCCAGCTCGCAGTGATCGACGAAGCCTGGTGCATCGGCTGCACGCTGTGCCTGCAGGTCTGCCCGGTCGACTGCATCGTCGGCGCGCCGAAGGCGATGCACACCGTGATCGAAGCGCTGTGCACCGGTTGCGAGCTGTGCATCCCGGTCTGTCCGGTCGATTGCATCGCACTGACGCCGGTGACCGGCGAGCACACCGGCTGGCAGGCATGGAGCGCCGAGCAGGCGGCCGAATCGCGCCGGCGCTACGAATTGCACCGTGCGCGTCTGCAGCGCGAAGCCGCCGCCGAGGCCGAACGGTTCGAGCTCGCCGCGGCTGCGAGCGGCGCTGCGCTTCCAATCGCTGCCGCTGCCGAACCGTCCATCACGCAAGCTGCCGATCGGACCCCCGCCGAAACAACCGATGCGGCCGCAGCCGATCTCGTCGCGGCGCGACATCGCCGCAGCGTCATCGACGCGGCGCTGGCCCGCGCCCGCGAAGCACGCCCGCGCCGATGAAGCCGGCCGAGATCGAGCCGTTCTTCGCGACCTTGCAGGCGGCGAATCCGAACCCGGCCAGCGAGCTCGAATACACCAGCGTCTTCGAGCTGCTCGCCGCGGTGCTGCTGTCGGCACAAGCGACCGACGTCAGCGTCAACAAGGCGACCCGCAATCTGTTTCCGGTTGCGAACACGCCGGCACGAATCCTTGCACTCGGTGTCGAGAGACTCACCGAGCACATCCGGACGATCGGCCTGTATCGCAACAAGGCGCGGATGCTGATCGAGACCTGCCGGATTCTGATCGAGCAGCATGGCGGCGAGGTGCCGCGCACGCGCGAGGCGCTCGAGGCGCTGCCAGGCGTCGGCCGCAAGACCGCGAACGTCGTCCTCAACGTCGCGTTCGGCGAAGCGACGCTCGCGGTCGACACACATGTCTTCCGCGTCAGCAACCGCACCGGGCTCGCACCGGGCGCGACTCCGATCGAGGTCGAGCTGAAACTGCTGAAGCGCGTCCCGGCGGCCTATCTCGCCGATGCGCATCACTGGCTGATCCTGCACGGCCGCTATGTCTGCATCGCGCGCCGGCCGCTCTGCGAGCGCTGCGCGGTCGCGCGCTATTGCGATTCGGCACCGCGCGAATTGCGGCAGCAGGACTGAAAAGAATCGCGACACCGCGGTGGTGCGGCTCGCGGCTCACGCGCCGCGCAACATAAATCGCGTCCACGCAGCTCGATTCAACCGATTCGCGATGCTTTATCGTCCGCCGGTCTTTCGCGGCGAGCGCCTTTCGCTGCGGACCTCGTCGAGCGCCGTGCACACCGCCCGCGCGCCGTCGACGATGCGCGGCCCGGCGCGGGCGATCGCGTCGCCGGAAATCGTGTAGAGCCAGCCGCGCCGCACCGCGGTCAGGTTCCGGTAGCCGGCCCAGATCGAGAAGGCCGGATCGCCCGGATCGCGCTTCGCTCCGGCTGCGTCGCCCGACTCTTCGCGCGCCGACAGCATCGCTTGCGGATCGGCGGCGAAGACCGCTTCGGTCGACAGCTGCGGCACCAGCTGCGCCAGCTCGGCGAAGACGTTGCGACCGCCGCAGAGCGCGATCACGTCGCTGACGATGTGACGGCCGTTCAACGTCATCAGCGGCTTCTGCCAGACCTGATAGAAGACCGACACCGGCTCCGCACCGGCATGACTGCGGCGCAGGTCGTCGATCTCGGCGCGCAGGTCCTGCGCGCGAGCGCGTCCGCGTTCGGCCTTGCCCAGCAACTCGCCGATTCGTTCGAGCGCGCGCGGGACGTCGTCGAGGCGCTTCGGCTCGAGGTAGTAGAGACGCAGTCCGGCGGCTTCGAGCTGGGCCAGCTCTCGACCCGGATTGCCGTGATTCCACGCGAGCACGAGGTCGGGTTTCGCGAGCAGGATGCGCTCGACGTCGAAGCGCTGGTAGTCGCCGATCCGCGGCACCGCCCGTGCCGCTTCGGGATAGTCGCTCAGCGCGACGACGCCGACCAGCTTGCTCTCCGCACCGACCGCATAGACCAGCTCGGTCAGGTTCGGCGCCAGCGCGATCACGCGCTCGACCGGGCGGTCGAGCGCGACATCGCGTCCGGCATCGTCGCGGTAGGTCGCGGCCGACGCGGTCGGCGCTGCGAGCGCGAGCGTCGAGCCGAGCGCCAACGCGGGCAGAAGACGGTCGAGCCGAATCGACGTTCGCATCAAATCCTCGCCGCCGAGTCGTCGCCGGACCGCGCGTGCAAAGCGCTCGCCGCCGCGCTGCGTCCCGATGTCCCGCTCCAGAAGCGCCGCTGCGCGCCGGCCGCGAAGTCGCGGATCTCGACGTCGAACGCTGCCCCGAGCCGCACCGCGGTCATCATCGCGTCGCGCGTCCCAGGCTCCGCGGCGCCGCGGCCGTCGAGCAGCACGACGTGACTCGCCAGATCCCACGCGAGATTCAGATCGTGCAGGCTCGTGACGATCGCGCCGCCGCTTTCGGCATGCGCGGCGAGCACGTCGAGCAGCAGTTGCTGATGGCCGAGGTCCAGGTGCGAGGCCGGCTCGTCGAGCAGCAGCAGCGGCGCGTCCTGCAGCAGCACGGTCGCTATCGCGACGCGCTGGCGCTCGCCGCCGGAGAGCGTCCGCACATCGGCCGCACCGAGCTCGGCGAGGTCGAGCCGCTCGAGCATCGCCCGCACCGCGATGTCGGGTGCGCCCGGGGCGACGAGCCAGCCGGCGCCTCGATCGCGAGCGAGCTGCACGGTCTCGAGCACCGTGGTCGGAAACGGGTCGCTCCAGAACTGCGGACACCAGGCGCGCCGATCGGCCAATGCCGCCGGAGCCCAGGCGCCGAGCGAACGCCCGTCGATCGCGACCGTGCCGGCGCAGGCGGCGAAGACGCCGGCGAATGCCGCGAGCAACGACGACTTGCCGGCGCCGTTCGGACCGAGCACGACCCAGCGCTCGCCGGCGTGCACGTCGATCGTCAGATGCTCGAAAAGAATCCGGCCGCTGCGCGCCGCGCCGGCGCGCAGCGCGAGGCCGCGCACTTCGAGCAGAAGCTTCTCGGTCATCGTGTCGCTCCGCCCCGACCGTGCAGCAGCAGCGCCAGGAACGACGGCACGCCGACCGCCGCGGCGATCACGCCGACCGGCAGCTGCACCGGTGCGACGATGGTGCGCGCGAGCGCATCGGCGAGGACGACGAAGGCGCCGCCGCCGAGCGCGCTGGCCGGCAGCAGCACCGCGGCAGCGCGGGCGCCGACCAGGCGCAGCGCATGCGGGACAACCAGGCCGACGAAGCCGATCGCGCCGGCGGTCGCGACCGCGGTGCCGGTCGCGAGCGCGGCCGCGCCGACCGCGATCCGGCGCCGGCGCGCGACCGGCACGCCGAGCGTCGAGGCCCATGCGTCGCCGCGCGCGAGCCAGTCGAGCTGGCGCGCGGTCGGCCAGACCAGGCCGAGCGCGACGAGCCAGCCGATCCAGGCGAGGCCCCATTGGGTCGAGCCGTTCAGATCGCCGAGCAGCCAGAACACCATCCCGCGCAACTGCATCTCCGACGCGAGCACGAGCAGCATCGACACGAACGCCGAGCACGCGGTTCCGATCATCACACCGACCAGCAGCAACGCGACCGACGACTCCTGCGTCGCCGCGATGCCGATGCGCCCGAGCAGCCGCCAAGACAGCGCGAAGAGGAGCGCCGCGGAGACCAGCGCGCCGGCGGCCGCGCCGAGCGCGACGCCCCACTCGGGCAGCAGCATCGCGCCGCCGATAGCGCCGAGCCACAACACGAGCAGCGCGCCGACCGAAGCGCCGCCGGAGATGCCGAGCACGTACGGATCGGCGAGCGCATTGCGCGTCAACAGCTGCATCAGCGCGCCGGTCACCGCGAGCGCGGCACCGGCGCCGAAACCGGCGAGCACGCGCGGAACGCGGATCTTCCAGAGAATTTCCGGCGTTGCCAGACCCCAGCCCGACGAGCCGGCGGCGACGCCGATCGCGGCCGCAACCAGCGCGAGCGCGAGCATCGCGAGCAGGGTTCGCCTCATCGCCAGCCGGTGCCGTTTCGTCGCGGCGTCACGCGCGCGTCGCCTACGCGTGCCGCGCGACAAGGCGGTGCGGCCGGTTCGAGGTGCGAGATCATCAAAGCCCGGCGCCGTCGTAGCGGACGCCGATCCAGCCCTGCCGCCCGAGCGCCTGATAGTCGCGCACCGGCTCGTAACGGCGGTCGAACGCGTTCAGCAGCTTCGCCTCGATCTGCCAGTGCTGATCGAGGCGTCGCCGCGCCTGCAGATCGACGATCCGATACGCCGGCAGCGTCACTCCCGAATCGGGACGCGCGCCGACACGCAGCAGCGTCGCGCCCGCGGTCCAGGCGCCGCCGGACCAGTCGGCGCCGAGCGTCTCCTGATGCGCGGCGCGGCGCGGCAAGCGCTGGCCGGTCGCGCCGTCCTTCGCGTCGAGAAAATCGAGCGCGGCACGCAACGCGAACGGTCCGAGCCGATCGGCGGCCGTCAAGGTCGCGCCTTGCAGGATCGCTCGGTCGACATTGCGCGCGCAACCGAAGTCGTACGACGAATCGGGCGGGCAGAAACTGCGGTCCGCCTCGGATGCAATCAGATCGCGGACCCGGTTCCGATAGACGGTCGCGGCGGCCGACGCGGCGCCGTGGCGCCATTGCAGACCGGCTTCGATGCTTCGCGAATGCTCAGGACCGATCGTCGCGATGCCGTAACCCGGGTAATACAGATCGTTGAACGTCGGCGCGCGGAACGCCGTGCCGGCGACGCCGCGCAACGTCAACCCGGGCGCGATGTCGAACGCGAGGCCGAGCTTGCCCGTGCTGACGTTGCCGAACACCGAGTTGCGGTCGTGACGCACGTCGCCCTGCACTTTCAACGCGCCGATCTTTCCGGTATAGCCGAGCACGAGCGCATTCGTGTGCCGCCGCGGCGTGCCGGAGTACGGCGTCGCATCGACTTCTTCGTCGAGCCGCTCGATCGCCGCGAGCAGTTGCTGACCGTCGGCCGGCGCCCACGCGTTCTGCCAAGTCAGCTGACGCCGCCGCGTCTCGAAGCGGCTGACGTCGGTCGCGCCGCTGCGCAGATCGTCGCGCTGGCTCGACAGCTGCATCGTCGTGGTCCAGGTCCGGGTCAGCTCGCCGCGATAGTCGAGCGAGCCGACGCGGGTTTCATAGCGATTGCGGAAATCGGGCGACGGATCGGCGTACGTCGGTGGGCCGACGCTGTCGAACTGCGACCTCAACAGGTTCCGGACGACGCCGAGACCGATGCGCTGCCCGGGCGCAAACGTGTAGCCGCCGCGCCATTGCAGGTTCGTCCGCACGAAGCCGTCGCGATCCGGATTGAAAAGGCCGAACGCATCGCCGGGCTTGATCGCCGAAACGCCGTGGCTCGCTTCGCGCGCGACGCCGGCCGCATAGTCCCAGCCGGAATCCGCACCGCTGATCGAAAGGTCGGCCGCGCTCGAATGCAATTCGCCGATCGCCGCATGCGCGCCGATGCGCGGCGCGACGGAGCCTTGCCGCGTGATGATCCGGACCACGCCGCCGACCGCATCGGCACCGTAGAGACTCGATGCCGGACCGCGCAGGATCTCGATGCGTTCGATCTGCGCGAGGCCGATCGCCGAAAAGTCGGTCTGCCCGAGCGTCGCCGCGCCGACGCGCACGCCGTCGACGAGAACCAGCGTGCCGGTCGCGCCGATGCCGCGCAACAGCACGCCGGCGCTCTGACCCGGACCGCCGTTGCGCGACAACTGGATGCCGCCTTCGCGGCGCAGCAGATCCTCGACCGAGTCGGCGGTCGAGTTGCGTATCTGCTCGGCATCGATCACGACGACATCGCCGACGATGCGGTCGAGCGGGGTCGGCTCGCGATTGCCGGTGACGACGACCGGAGATAGGCCTTGGGCATGTCCGGCACGCGGCACGCCCAGACCAAACAAGAGAGCGAACGAGAGAACGAGCGCGCCGCTGGATCCGGACGCGACTGCGCCTTCGCTCCATGCGCGCAGCACGGAAAAACGATGATGAGACATGAAAGTACAACCCGCGAAGAGGCCTGCTCCCGGTTCCCCGCGGGCGCGTGGCGTTCGGCGGCGCGACATGCGCTCCGCCACCCGTTGGCCGGTATCCGGGCTGGCGGAGCGACCCCTGCGACCTTCCCGAAGACCTTCGCCTTCAGTGGTGTGTGCGCAGGAGCGGAAGCCGCATTGCGCGACTTCGTCCGCCGTACCGTTGCGGGGGCAGCGCAGTTTCGGAATCAGCCGCGAGCGGCATCGTCCTTCTGCTTCCCGTTTAACTGTGCCGGCTGAACGCCGGCACGGGCACCAACGGATCGCATTCTAGTGACCTGCCGCCGCGCATCGCGACGACGTCTCGCAATCGACGCGACGCCTGCTGCGTCGGCCCCGTCGCGACACGATCGGCGCAGGGCCGCGGCCTACAATCCGCACCCATCGTCACCGCGTCGCGTCCATGTCCAAGATCGAAGAGCTCGTCGACCGGGTCGAACGCCTGCTGTTGCGGCACGGCGAGCTGCAGCGGACCAATGCGCTGCTGCAGCAACAGCTCGGCGCGGTGACCCATGAACGCGACAACCTGCGCTCGCGCCTGAACGCCGCACGCAACCGCATCGACGTGCTGCTCGAGCGCCTGCCGCTCGACGCGCCGAAGCCGGTCGACCCGTCGCAGATCGACGAAGCGACGCGGAGCCTGCCATGAAGCAGCTCGAGGTCACGATCATGGGACAGAGCTACATCCTCGGCTGTCCCGACGGCGGCGAGATCGCGCTGCTCGAAGCGGTCGGCCAGGTCGATCGCGAGATGAGCGCGATCCGCGACGGCGGCAAGGTCAAGGCGCGGGAACGCATCGCGGTGCTCGCGGCGCTGAACCTCGCCTATGCGCTCGCCGAGAATCCCGGCATGCAGACGGAGCCGGCCGAGGCGGCCGACGCGTCCGGTGTCGATATCGGTGGACTCGTCAAGCGCATCGACGCGACCCTGCGCGAAGACGGCCAACTGCTCTGACCGGACCGGTGCGAAGCGTAGAATGATTTCGTCCGTCGCGTTCGCGTGAGCTTTATATTTCCTTGAACCGATGCTCTATGAGCAAGGGCTTGGAACATCGCCCGGTTGGTGTGATCGTCTCGCGTCAGATGAACCCGAAGCCGGGCTGACCTCGCCCACCTGAACTGCCTGGGTTCAGGAATGCGGCTCACGGTCCGCGGCGGACACCTTATCTCCTTGTCTTCCAGCGGCCGCGGTTCGACGATGCGCGCTGCCCTCTTACGCGGAGCCGGCGTCCGATGCCCTACTGGCTGATGAAAAGCGAGCCCGGCGAGTGCTCGATCGACGACGTCGCCGCGGCGCCTGCCGAGACCGTGCCGTGGGTCGGCGTCCGCAACTACCAGGCGCGCAATTTCATGCGCGACCAGATGCGACCGAAGGACGGCGTTCTGTTCTATCACTCGTCGTGTCCGGAGCCGGGGATCGTCGGTCTCGCCGAGGTCGTCGGCGCGCCGTATCCCGATGCGACGCAGTTCGATCCGAAGAGCCACTACTTCGATCCGAAGTCGACGACGGAGGCGCCACGCTGGGTCCTGGTCGATGTCAAGCTCGTGCGCAAGACCCGGTTGCTCTCGCTCGACGACATGCGCGACGCGCCCGAGCTCGCGACGATGCAGGTGCTGCGTCGCGGCAACCGGCTGTCGATCACGCCGGTGGCGACCGACGAATGGCGCGCCGTCAAGCGGCTGCTGGGCGTGCGGTGACGCTCGGCCTCGGGTGGCAACTGATTTTCGAACTCCTGCTGCTCGGAGCCGTCGCCGGCTTCCTGGCCGGATTGCTCGGCGTCGGCGGCGGCATGCTGATGGTGCCGTTCATGACCTTCGTGCTGACGAGCAAGGGAATGCCGACGCAGTACGTCGTCAAGATGGCGATCGCGACCTCACTCGCGACGATCTGCTTCACGTCGATCTCGTCGGTGCGGACGCATCACCGGCGCGGCGCGGTGCGCTGGGACGTCGTCAAGCTGCTCGCGCCCGGCATCGTCGCCGGCTCGCTGCTCGGCGCGCAGATCGCGAAGGCGCTGCCGACGCAGGTCCTCGCGTGGCTGTTCGCGGCCTTCGTCGGCTTCTCCGGCACGCAGATGCTGCTCGACCGCAAGCCGAAGCCGACTCGCCAGCTGCCCGGCGCGACGGGCACGCTCGCGGCCGGCGGCGCGATCGGCACGCTGTCGGCACTCGTCGGCGCGGGCGGCGCGTTCGTCTCGGTGCCGTTCATGACCTGGTGCAACGTCCCGATTCACAACGCGGTCGCGACGTCGGCCGCGCTCGGATTCCCGATCGCGCTGGCCGGCACGATCGGCTACGTGATCGCCGGCTGGTCGCTGCCCGCGATGCCGCCGGGTGCGATCGGCTTCATCTATCTGCCGGCACTTGCGACGATCGCGGCGGCGAGCGTGCTGACCGCGCCCGCGGGCGCCCGCCTCGCCCATCGCCTGCAGATGGCCGAGCTGCGCCGCGTCTTCGCGGTGCTGCTCTACGGCCTTGCCGGCTACATGCTCTACAAGGGCTTCACCGCGTGAGCGCCCGGCCGAGTCGCGCGCTCACGCCGCGCTGAATTCGCAAGCCGACGACCGCGCGCCATGGTGTCTCTCGAAAGCCATCCCGAAAAGAACGTCATCCGTCTGCAGCTGAAGCAGAACATCGTCGTCAGGGACCTGAACGAAGCCGAGCTCGGCGAGCTCGAAGCGCTGCTCGTCGTGATCGACTGCCAGAAGCGCGACACACTGCTGCGCCAGGGCGAGCGCGAGATGGGCCAGTACTTCATCCTCGACGGCGTGCTGAAGCGCGTCGTCAGCAACCAGGCCGCGAAGGAAATGATCCTGCGCTTCGCCGGCGAGCGCGAGATGGAGACGAGCTATGCCGCGTGGCGGCTCGGCACGCCGGCCCCGTACAGCATCGTCGCGGTCACGAAGGCGCGCGTCGCGAAGCTGCCGCTCCCGCAATGGGTCGAATTCATGGATCGCCATCCGCAGATCAAGCAGGGCTTCGAATACGAGGTGATGCTATCGATGAGCGAGATCATGGCGCACACGATCACGCTGCACCTGCTCGATGCGCCGGGACGCGTGCACCGGTTCATGCGCAAGCACGCCGACCTGTTCGAGCGTCTGCCGAAGAAGGAGCTCGCGTCGTACCTGAACATCTCGGCCGAGACGCTGAGCCGCCTGAAGCACCAGGGCAAGATCTGACGCGCGCCGCTCACTCGAAGCGGTTACCGAGCCGGCCTATCCCTTCGATCTCGACCTCGACGGTGCTGCCCGGCTTCATCGATCCGACCCCGACCGAGGTGCCGCACAGGATCATGTCGCCCGGATAGAGCGTCATGTCGCGCGAAATCCGGCTGACGAGCTGCGCGACCGAGAACACCATGTCGCTGATCGGATAGCACTGGCGCTCGCTGCCGTTCAGGATCGTCCGGACGGTGAGCTTTGCCGGATCGAGATCGGTCGCGACCGCCGGGCCGAACGGGCAGAACGTGTCGTAGCCTTTCGCGCGGCACCACTGCGCGAAGTCGGGACTGCGGGTCAGGATGTCGACCGCGGTGACGTCGTTCGCGCAGGTGTAGCCGAACACATGGTCCAGCGCGGCCTGTTCTGTCACTGCACGCGCGACCTTTCCGATCACGACCGCGAGCTCGCCCTCGAAGATGATGCGGCTGTCGCACGCCGGCTTGACGATCGTCTCGCCCGGATCGAGATAGGCATTCGGCGCCTTGATGAAATAGAGCGGCTCGGCCGGAACCTTCAGGCTCATCTTCTCGATCAGCGCGTTGAAGTTGTTCCAGACCGCGATGATCTTGGTGGGCTCGACCGGCCGCGCGAGATGCACGTCGCCGAGCCGCAGCACGCGGCCGGTCGGACGCGGCGCGTCGAACATGTCACCCTCGAAAACGCGGATCGAATCGCCGTCGAGGCTGCCGAAGCCGGAGCCTTCGGCGTCGGTGTAGCGTACCCATCGGGTCATCTCAGTCCTCCTCGAGGCGTGCCGGGTCGGCAAGGCCCTATTGTCCGAGGAGCGCCGCGGCGGGTCATTGACGCCGGCTAAGAGCTCGGGTTTAGGGAGTCGGGCGCCTCCAGACCGGCACCGACAGTTTCCCGAAAGTTGACCGAGGTCATTGATTCGGTACCGTCCGGATTCTTAATATTCGCCCCTTCTCGCGACGCGGGCCGGCATGCACTCGTGCCCCGACAGCGCGCAAACTCGATACCTCGAACGAACCCACAGGAGATGCAATGACTGCCGCCGCAGCACAGGCCCGGACCCCCACCGCCGAAGAAACCTCGAAGCGCAAGAGCGGCGCCGCCGACCCTGTTGTCGGCGCCGAAGCGGAAGCCAAGACGCAGACCGACGGCTTCCATCTGGTGATCGATGCACTGAAGCTGAACGACATCGACACGATCTTCGGGCTGCCCGGCATCCCGATCACCGACCTGACGCGGATGGCGCAAGCCGAGGGCATGCGCGTGATCTCGTTTCGCCACGA
>JBDTXV010000013.1:0-14269 GCA_040006015.1 Caldimonas sp. | reverse complement strand
CGGCCATCCGCCCACGGCTTTGCGCGCGCCGCCTTAGCGGAGCACACGATTTGCGCGCTCGAGAGTGTGGGGCAACTGGCATGAACGCCGCATCTGCTCTCGCCCGCAGCTATCTGTTCGTCCCGGGTACGCGCCCGGAGCGCTTCGCGAAGGCGCTGGCCAGCGGGGCGGACGTGGTCGTGCTCGACCTCGAGGATGCGGTCGCGGTCGATGCCAAGGCGCAGGCACGCGCGGCGATCGTCGCGTGGCTGCGCGACGCCGCACCGGCCGATCGTGCGCGCATCGCGGTGCGGATCAACGACACCGGTTCGACGTGGTTCGACGACGACGTGCGCGCGCTGGCCGCTGCCGGCGTCGCCGACGTGATGCTGCCGAAGGCCGAGAGCGCGGCGCAGGTCGGACGGCTCGTCGCTGCGTTGCCTGCGGCGCGTGTTTTCGCATTGATCGAGAGCGCGCGCGGCGTCGCCGCCGTCGACGAGATTGCCGGCGCGGCCGGCGTCGCGCGGCTCGTGTTCGGGACCCTCGATTTCGCGCTCGATCTCGACCTAGACATCACTCGCGACGCCAGCGGGCTGAACCATGCCGCGGGCCGCATCGCGATCGCGTCGCGCGTCGCCGGCTTGCCGGCGCCGGTGGCCGGCGTCACGCCGCAGCTCGACGACGAGGCGCGCCTGCTCGGCGACCTCGCGGCGGCGCGCGCGCACGGCTTCGGCGCCAAGCTCTGCATCCATCCGCGTCAGGTCGCCGCGGTTCATGCGGCGCTCGAGCCTTCGGCCGACGAGCTCGAATCGGCGCGGCGCGTGCTCGAGGCCGATGCCGCATCGCCCGGCGCCGCGCGGCTCGACGGCCGGATGATCGATCGACCGGTCGTGCTGCAGGCCGAGCGCACGCTGCAGCGGGCCCGGCGCTGATCCTCGGCTTCGAATCGCGCCACGCCATCTCCGCGCACTCCCGCTTCCGACATCGCCCGCGATCATCGCCCTCTCGCAATCACCCTCGAAAGACAACGCCATGCCCTCCACGATCATCGATTCCGCCATCTTCGGCGACATCTTCAGCACTGCCGCGATGCGCCGGGTCTGGTCTGACGAGCAGCGGACCGCAAAATATCTCGAGATCGAGGCCGCGCTCGCGCGCGTGCAGGGGGGTCTCGGCCTGATCCCGGCCGAGGCCACCGAAGAGATCGTCCGCGTCTGCCGGATCGAGAACATCGACATGGCCAAGCTGAAGACGCAGACCGAGCGCATCGGCTATCCGATCCTCGGCGTCGTCTCGCAGATCAACGGTCTCTGCCGCGACAAGCTCGGCGAGTACTGCCACTGGGGCGCGACGACGCAGGACATCACCGATACCGCGACGGTGCTGCAGATCCGCGACGCGCTCGAGATCGTCGACGCCGACCTGAAGGCGCTCGGCGACGGCCTCGCGAAGCTGGCCCGCGAGCATCGCGACACGCCGATGATCGGGCGCAGCAATCTGCAGCAGGCGGTGCCGGTGACGTTCGGCTACAAGATGGCCGGACTGCTCGCCGCGGTCGTGCGCCATCGCGAGCGCCTCGCGCAGTTGCGTCCGCGCGTGCTGATGGGCGAGTTCGCCGGCGCGGCCGGCACGCTCGCATCGCTCGAGAAAGGCGCGATGGAAACGCAGGCCGGGCTGATGGCCGAGCTCGGCCTCGCGCAGCCGGTGATCGCGTGGCACACGGTGCGCGACACGATCGCCGAGGTCGGCACCTTCCTCGGTCTCGTCGGCGGCACGCTCGGCAAGCTCAGCATGGACGTCAAGCTGATGATGCAGACCGAGGTCGGCGAGGTCTACGAACCGTTCGCGCACGGCCGCGGCTCGTCGAGCACGATGCCGCAGAAGCGCAATCCGATCTCGAGCTGCTACATCCATGCGCAGATCTCGATGGTGCGCCAGCACGCCGCCGCGCTGCTCGACGCGATGGTCGCCGACCACGAGCGCTCGACCGGGCCGTGGGAAATCGAATGGATCGCGCTGCCCGAAGCCTTCTGCCTGCTCGCCGGCGCATTGAGCCAGTCGCGCTTCATCGTCTCCGGCCTGGAGGTCGATGCGAAGCGGATGCGCGCGAACATCGACGTGACGCACGGGCTCGTGATGTCCGAGGCGGTGATGATGGGGCTCGCGCCGTACATCGGCCGCGAGTATGCGCACGATCTGGTCTACGACATCTGCCTCGTCGCGGTGCGCGAGCAACGCCCGTTGCTCGACCTGCTGGCCGGGAACCCGGAGATCACGAAGCACGTCACGCGCGAGCAGCTCGCGGCGATGTGCGACCCGGTCAACCATCTCGGCCAGTCGGGCGTGATGGTCGACCGCGTGCTGCAACAGTGGCATTGACCGGCCAACGGACGGATGAGAGACAACGGGAGACGAGATGAAGCATCCGATCGCAGCGGTCCTCTCCGCCGGCTTCGCCGTCGGTCTTGCCGTCGTGGCGACGATCGCGGCGGCCGCCGACGCGCCGTCGGGGTATCCATCGAAGACGGCCACGATCGTCGTGCCGACCGCGCCCGGCGGCGGCAACGATGCGATGGCGCGGACGATCGCGCAGAAGCTCGAGCCTCTGCTCGGGCAGACGGTCATCGTCGAAAACCGAGCCGGCGCGATCGGCTCGCTCGCGAGCGAATTCGTCGCCCGCGCGGTGCCGGACGGCCACACGCTGATGTTCGGTTACATCGCGACGCATGGAATGAACCCGGCGCTGCAGAAGCTGCGCTACGACCCGGTCGCCGATTTCGAGCCGATCGGCCTGGTCGGCTATTCGCCGACGCTGATGGTCGCCAACGCTAACGTGCCGGTCAAGGACGTGCGCGATCTGATCGCGCAGTTGAAATCCAAGCCCGACAAGTACACCTACGCGTCTGCCGGCAACGGCACCGCGCCGCATTTCGCGGCCGAGCTGTTCAAGCTCGGCAGCGGCACCGTGATGCTCGGCGTGCCGTACAAGGGCTCGGCGCCGGCGATCACCGACACGATCGGCGGGCAGACGCAGTTCATGTTTCCGAGCCTCTACACCGCGTATCCGTACGTCAGGTCGGGACGGCTGCGCGCGCTCGCGGTCGCCGGACCGAAGCGCGTCGCGAGCCTTCCCGATGTGCCGACCTTGAAGGAAGCCGGCGTCGACGGCGTCGACGTGACCCAGTGGTACGCGCTCTTCGCGCCGGCGAAGACGCCGAAGGCGATCGTCGACAAGCTGAACAAGGCATTGAACGAGGTGCTGTCCGACAGCGACGTCGTCAAGCGGATGGCCGAGCACGGCACCGATGTCCAGACGAGCTCTCCGGAGCAGCTGCGCGCATTGGTCGGCGCCGAGCTCGTCAAGTGGAGGAGCGTCGTGCAGCGCGCGAAGCTGACCGCCGACTGATCTTTTTCGACTCGTGCCGGGCTCGCGGCCCGCGCGGGTGTGTCAGGCCGTCGCGGGCGCGACCGCCGCGCCCTCGATCCGGTGCCGTTCCAGTGCGCCTGCGACGAAGCCGGTCGATTTCATTTCTTCGACGAATGCCGCGAGGTGACGCGCCGCGGCGTCGCCGCGCGATTTCGGCATTCCCATCGCCTGCTGTATCACCATGAAGCGGCCGGGCAGCACCCGCAACCCTCCGACGCGCGCGGCGTCGGCCTCGATCTGCTGCCGGACCCCTGCCGCGACGTCGAGTCGCTCGGCGACGAAGAGATCGACGACCGCTTGCGACGTCGCCGCGCGCACGATCTCGGCGTGGCGCAGAGCGCGCGTCAGGTGCAGGTCGTAGGCGCTGCCTTTGCCGACGACGACGCGCTGACCGGCGCGGTCGACCTCGTCGTTCGCGCGCAGCGGCGAATCGTCGCGAACCAGGTAGCTGCCTTCGATCAGCACGTACGCCGCCGTGAAGGCGATGCCGGCACCGCGCAGCGGGTCGATCGCGAAGAAGCCGATGTCGGCCCCGTCGTCGGTGACGGTGTCGACCGACTTGCCGGCGGTGTCGAATGCAAGCAGCTCGATCTCGACGCCGAGCCGGCGCGCGAACTCGTCGGCGAGGTCGACCGAGACTCCGCCCGGTCGCCCGGTCGCGGCTCGGTGCGCGAGGATCGGATTGCCGAGATTGATCGCGGCCCGCAGCTTGCCGGTCGGTGCATAGACGCTGCGGAGAGCGGAATCGACACTCATCGAAGTCCTCGGGGCGGATCGGGGCAGGGCGCTACCACGGCGTGCCGAAGGCCTGCTGCAGCGCGTCGAGCTGGGTCTCGGTCAGGCTGCGCGCCTGGCCGTTCGCGAGCAGCCAGAGCTTCGCGGTCTCTTCGAGCTCTTCGAGCGTCGCCATCGCGGCGGCCGGCGACGCATGCCAGACGTTCGGGCCGAGGCGATCCAGCATCACCGCGCGCAAGTGCCGGCCGTGCCCGCGGTTCTCCTCGATCGCCGCGGCGACGAGCGGCCCGAGCTCCGGCGCGCCGGGCCGGTGATACGGAATCAGCGGCACATGGCCGACCTTCATCACGAAGTACGGCGTCACCGGAGGCAGGATCGATTCGGCGCGCCAGACGCCGATCAGGCTCAGCGCGACGAGATGCGTCGAGTGGGTGTGAATTACGCAGTGCGCGTCGCTGTCGGCAGCGTAGATCGAGCGGTGCAGCGCCAAGGTCTTGCTCGCCGGGTCACCGCCGAGCTGTGCGCCGCTCGCATCGACCTTCGCGAGCCGCGCCGGCTCGAGGAAGCCGAGGCAGGCATCGGTCGGCGTGATCAGGAAGCCGTCGTCGAGGCGCACGCTGATGTTGCCGGCGGTCGCATGCGCATAGCCGCGCTCGAACAGGCTGAGGCCGATGCGGACGATCTCGGACCGCGCCTCGGCTTCGTTCATATCTTGATCGCTTGCTGCCACTGCTTCAGGAATTCGAGGCGCCGGGTCTGGTCGAAGTAGGTCAGCAAGGCGGCGTCGATCGGGATCGGTTTCAGGCTCGCGCCGTATTCCTTGGTCAATCCGGCCATCGTCGTCTCGCTGTCGACGTCGCTGCGGATCGAATAGAGCTCCGACGCGGTCGACAAGGTCGTCCGGCCGCGCTTCGAAAGCAGGTAGTCGAGGAAGAGCCGCGCCGCGTTCGGATTCTTCGCCTGCTTCGAGACGAACGCAACCCGGCTGAACACCAGCGAGTAGTCCTTCAGCAGCGTGGTGGCCCGATACGTGGCCGGATAGCCCGGCGGCACCTGGGCGAGGGCGACGAGCGGGCACGCGGCGGCGATCAATGCGCCTGCGAGCAGGCGGCGCGAGATGCAGGACATCGAGTCTCCGTTTCTTGTTGGTTCGATGCCAGCAGGGCAGGGGCGCGCTACAGGCTCGCGAAAGCCTTGGAGAAGAAGTCGACGGTACCGAAGTTGCCGGACTTCAATGCGATGTGCAGACCTTCGCCGCGTGTCGCCGGCGATGCGGCATGGCACCACGGCACGCCCGGATCGATCTGCGCGGCGATGCGCAGCAGCTCGATGCCGAGCGCCTGCACACAGGCGCCCGCGGTCTCGCCGCCGGCGACTACGAGCCGGCGCACGCCGAGCTCGACCAGCCCGCGCGCGATCGCCGAGAGCGCCTGTTCGACAAGCTCGCCGGCGCGGCCGACGCCGAGGCGTGTCTGCACCGCCTTGACCGCGTCGGGCGCGGCGGTCGCGTAGACCAGGATCGGCCGTGCGCCGATGCGCGCGCGGGCCCACGCGAGCGCGGTCGCGACGACGTCGGCGCCGCCGGCGATCTCGAGCGGATCGATCGGCAAGGCTTCACCGCCCTGCGCGATGAAGTGCTCGACCTGCGCATTCGATGCGCTCGAGCAGCTGCCCGAGACGACGGCCGCGGCGCCGATCGCCGGCGGCAGCCGGGCGGCCCGGTCGCTCGATACGATGCCGTGGTTCTGCGCCAGGCCGATCGCGACCCCGGAGCCGGCGACGAGCAGCGGCAGATCGGCGAACGCCTTGCCCATCGCCATCAGGTCGGCATCGGAAATCGCGTCGACGATCGCGAGCGCGACGCCGTCGTCGCGCCGCGCCGCGATGCGCGCGCGGATCGCGCCGGCGCCGCTCTGCACGACGCGGTGGTCGATCAGCCCGACCTTGCCTCGAGCCTGGCGCTGCAGCACGCGCACCAGGTTCGCATCGGTCATCGGCGTCAACGGATGGTCGCGCATGCTGCTCTCGTTCAGCGGCACCGCGTCGACGAACAGATAACCGTTGAAGACCGTGCGCTGATTCAGCGGAAAGGCCGGGCAGGCGATCGCGAAGTCGCACCGCAGCGCCTGCATCAGCGCTTCGGCGACGGGGCCGATGTTGCCGCGGTCGGTCGAGTCGAAGGTCGAGCAGACCTTGAAGTAGATCTGCGCCGCGCCCGCGGCCTGCAGCCAGCGCAGCGCGGCGAGCGATTGCGCGACCGCCCGATCGGGCTCGATCGTGCGCGACTTCAGCGCGACGACGACCGCATCGACCGGCTCGTCGAGCGGTGCCGTCGGCACGCCGATCGTCTGCACGACCCGCATTCCGGAGCGGACGAGGTTGTTCGCGAGGTCGGTCGCGCCGGTGAAGTCGTCGGCGATGCAGCCCAGCAGCATGGCGTCCTTTCGAAGTGCATCAGTGTGCGGCAATCATGCGCGCGACTTGGCTGCCGAAGGCCTTGCAGTCG
Organism: Caldimonas sp.; assembly: GCA_040006015.1. GTDB lineage: Bacteria > Pseudomonadota > Gammaproteobacteria > Burkholderiales > Burkholderiaceae_C > Schlegelella_A. The sequence continues at coordinate 7,622 of JBDTXV010000013.1, read as the reverse complement.
AACGTGCCGCCGAGGTCGCCGGTGCGCCCGTGGCGATTTTGCATTAATTGTTCATTCAGTGCGAACTGGATTCGATGCGCCTGCTCAAATCTCAGCGCTCGGCAGGCTGCAGCGCCGCGCGCAGCGCCCGCACCGCGCTGGCCGGGCTCGTCAGCACCGTCGCGGCGACCGCGTCGGCGACGCGCCGCTGCGCCCGCGCCATCGAGAACTGGGCCAGCAGCACGACCTCGCGATCGGCAAGCCGGGTCGCCGCGGCCGCGATCGCGGCGTCGTGGCCGTCGCCATCGCCGCACTGCAACGCCGCATAGGCTCCCGGAACGAAGGCGACGCCCAAGTCGAGCGGAACTCCGCGCGCCGCGGCCAGCGCGACCAGCTCGTCCCGCATCGGTGCGATCGACGGCTCGAACGTCGCGAGCAGCCCGATCCGCGTGCCGGCGTCCAGGGCGTCGGTGAACATCGCCTCGTTCGGCTTCAGTGTCGGCAACGCAACCGCGCGCCGCGCCGCATCGATCTCCGGTCCGAACGCCGAGCAGGTATAGAGAATCGCCGCCGCACCGGCTGCTTGCGCATAGCGCGACAGCGCGACGAAGCGTTCGCTCAGTGGCGCCGCTCCGCCGGGCCGGCGGGTGCGGTCCTTCGGCAGCGAATCGTCGAGCAGGTTGAAGAGGCCGGCCTCGGGCCAGCCGAGCCGGAACGCCTCGACGATCGGCTCGATCGCGAGCGGGGTCGCATGGATCAGCGCGATGCGCGGATTCGGCGCAGCGGCCTCGCGCGATGTCGCGGCGGCGTTCAAAGATGCACCTCGATGCCGCGGTCGGGCCGGGCCGGCGCGCGCGCGCTCGCGTGTCTCTGTGCGTCGCCGGTCTTGACCGAGCCGACGACGTCGAGATGCCGGCGCATCGCATAGGACGCCTCGATGCGCTCGCCGGCCTCGACGAGGTCGAGCAGTTGCAGGTGCTCTTCGCACTGGCGGTAGAGCCGCGCGCGGTCCTGGGCCGAATTGCCGTGCGTGCGATATTCGATCACGCGGCGCAGCCGGTTGACGTTGCGCAGCGCGTCGATCAGGAAGCGGTTGCCGGAGCAGCCGACCAGCGTTTCGTGGAACTCGGCACCGGCGCGGAAGCGTTCGCTCGTGGTCCACTTCTCGATTCCGCCGTCGAGCATCCGCAGTTGCTCGCTGCGCACGCGCTCGAACCCGACCTTGTCGATCCGGAAGGTCGGCTCGAGCAACGCGGCCGGCTCGATGATCATGCGGAAGCGATAGCTCTCGCGGTGCGATTCGACGCTGCCGAGCAGCGGCCGGAACATCCAGCCGCGCCCGGCCTTGCGCTCGACCATGCCTTCGCGCGCCATCCGGTTCAGCACGCGCTGCACTTGTAGGCGGGTCAGGCGGTAGCGCTGCATCAGCGCCGATTCGGTCGATTCGGCCGGCAGTGCGCCGGCGAGACGGTCCTCGGCGAGATTCATGTAGGCCGCTTCGTCCGATTCGGCGCCGTCGGGAAGACGAAGGCGGCGCAACTTCGCGCTCGGCTGCGCGACGAAGAAGCCGCGGTTCGGGATCGAGCTCAGCGCACCGAGCCCTTCGAGAAAGCTCATCGCCTTGTGCACCGGCGAGCGCGAAACGCCCAGCGCGTCGGCGAGCGCCTGCTCGGTCAGACGCCGACCGATCGGATGGTCGGCGCGGCAGAGCGCATCGAGAAGTCGGGCGGCGACGGCCGGGACCGCGGCGGCGGATTCTTCGGCGTTCGGGCGCGCGACGGAAGGGCGGGGCATCTCGGTGGCGCGATCAGGCTCAGCGATTTTGCATCGGGTCGTCATTCAATGCAATCTCACCTTGGTCGGCGCGTCGCGGCTATTCCGCGCCTCGCTTTGCGCGCCTCTGTGCGAGGGGCCCCGCGAGACGCGCGAGAATCGCCGACATGGCGTCGCGCCGGGCCGCACTCCGTTATCACGTCTATGTCGTCGAGCTGTCCGATGCGGTCTGGAACGAGCCACGCTTCCGCAAGGCCAATCCCGGCTATCGACTCGGCAAGGCTTTCCTTTATGTCGGCATGACCGGGCTCGATCCGGATCTTCGCTTCGACCGGCACAAGGCCGGCATCCAGGCTAACCGTTACGTGCGCGACTTCGGGCTGCGCCTCGTGCCGCAGCTCTACGAGGTCTACAACCCGATGCCGTACGAAGGCGCGCGCGAGATGGAGGTCGAGCTCGCGATCGGGTTGCGCGAGGCCGGCTACGGCGTATGGCAGGCATAGTCGTCAGCTGCGGCGTGCTGCTGCTGAACCCGGGCGGCGAGCTGCTGCTCGGTCATTCGACCGGCTCGGCGCGCTGGGACATTCCGAAAGGCATCGCCGAGGCCGGCGAATCCATGCTGCAGGCGGCGCTGCGCGAAACCGCCGAGGAGACCGGAATCTGTCTAGAGTCCGAAGGGCTGCGCGATCTCGGCCGGCACACCTATCTGCGCGGCAAGGACCTGCATCTCTTCGCCGCGCTGATCGAGCGCGTCGACACCGCGCGCTGCGTCTGCACGACCCATTTTCGCGATGCGCGCGGACGGCTCCGGCCCGAGATGGATGCCCATGCGTGGGTCGGCTTCGATGCGGTCGCCGGGCGCTGCGGCAAGACGATCGGCGAGCTGCTGACGCGCCGGCTCTCGTTGCCGCTGCTGCTGCAGGAGGTGCCGGCCGGCGAAGCGGCGCTCGGCCCGGTGCGCTGGCGCTGGTGCGCCGGGTAGGGCGCATCCGACGCCGGAACGCGCGGTCGTCGGCCCTGAGCGCGGGATGCCGACCCCCTGCCTGCGTCGAACGGACGCCGCGACACTCGTCGCTCGCACGGCAGTCGTCGTTCAGCGATGTCACAGGAGTTCCGCATGAAAGCCCTTTCCAGAATTGTTTTCGCCATCGTCGCCGCGGGCTGTTGTGCCGCAGCCGGCGCCCAGACGTCCGACTCCGATATGCAGCGGCGCGCGCGCAATCGCGAAGAGGCGATCGCGAACCATGAGCGGATGATGCACGGCGAGGCGCCGCGGACCTATCGCGACGACCGGCGCCCTGTCGCCCACGTCGAAGAGCATGAGTCGGCGCGAGAGAAGGTGCGCGAGGGCGCGCGTTCGACCCGCAACTTCACGCACCGGCAGGCCGAGAAAATGCGCCACTTCAGCGAACGCCAGAACCGCCGCCATCCGAGCCCGAATCCGATGACGAAGGAACCGGACAAGGCGCCGATCGCGATCGGCAAGTGAGTCAGCGCGCGGTCTGATCGAGAGATCGACCGGCGCGCGCGAGCAGGCCTGCGAGCTCGATCAGCCCGTCCGCGGACAAGTCGACCGCGCAGCTTGCTGTGCGTTCGCCCCGTCGCGGCCCGCGCTCGTCGGGGCGGGCGATGAATGCGGTGCGCAATCCGGCCGCAGCCGCTGCCGCGAGGTCGGTCGAGTGCGCCGCGACCATCAGCACTTCCGCCGGTTCGCAATCGAAGGCCGCCGCGGCCGACAGATAGACCGCCGGCTTCGGCTTGTAGTCGCGCGCGAATTCGGCGCCGAGGATCGCGTCCCAGACTAGGCCGTTGCGTCGCGCCAGAGCGACCATCAGCGAGACGTTGCCGTTCGAGCACGGCGCGAGCAGAAACTCGCGGCGCAGCCGCGCGAGCCCCTCCGCGACGTCCGGCCATGCGTCGAGGCGGTGCCACGCGAGGTTGAGGCGCGCACGCGCGCTTTCGTCGACCGTATCGAGACGGTATGCCGCGAGCACCGCGTCGAGATTGCGACGATGCAGCGCGTCGAGCTTGCTGAACGGCAGCTCGCCGCTGCGCACCGCTTCCATCGACGGCTGGTACTGCGCGCGCCATGCATCGGCAAACGCGAGCCAGTCGAGCGCGTGACCGAGCGGCGCCAGCACCGCCTCGGCTTCGCGCGCGACGCCGCTGCGCCAATCGACCAGCGTGCCGAAGACATCGAACACCAGCGCCTTGATTTGCATCGCTTTCCTTCGCTGCGGCTCGTCGTTCGGCGGGCTTCAGGCGGCGCAGATCGCCGGAAGCAGCTCGCCGAGCGGGCCGCGCAGCACCGCATCGGCAATCGGATCGAGCGGCGTCGGCTGGTCGTTGATGATCACGACTCGCGCGCCAGCCTCCTTCGCGACCGGCACGACGCCGGCAGCCGGATACACCTGCAAGGTCGAGCCGAGCGCGAGCAGCAGGTCGGCGCCGGCCGCGGCCTTCATTGCGCGGTCGATCACCTCGGGAACCAGCGCCTGTCCGAACGAGATCGTGTCGCTCTTCAGGATGCCGCCGCAGATCGTGCAGTGGGGGTCGACCTCGCCGGCGCGGACGCGGGCGAGCGCCTCCTGCATCGGCGCGCGCGTGCCGCACGACCAGCACATCACGCGCCGCATCGTGCCGTGCACCTCGATGACCCGCTCGGGCGAGCTGCCGGCGATCTGATGCAGCTCGTCGATGTTCTGCGTGACCAGCGCCTGCAGCTTGCCGCGGCGTTCGAGCTCGACCAGCGCGAGGTGGCCGCGATTCGGTCGCGCGCTCCATGCGGCGTGGTCGACGCGGCTGCGCCACGCGGCCTTGCGGACTTCGGGATCGGCGAGGTAGGTCTGGATCGTCGACTGTTTTTCGGCGACCGGGTTGCGGGTCCAGACGCCGTTCGGCCCGCGGAAGTCCGGTATCCCCGAATCGGTCGAGATTCCGGCGCCGGTCAGCGCGACGATGTGCTCGGCCGCGTCGACCCAGCCCTTCACGATCGCGACCGAAGCCTGCTGCATCGTCGAAGGATAAGGGCAACGCCCGATGCCCGCCGACTCGCGCGGCGCGAGCGCGGACCGCCGCATGTCGAATCGATGCCCGCGCTTCAGGCCCAGCCGGAATCGATCTGGGCCAGTGCGCGCGCGATCGCGTTCGCGTCGTGGGGCCGGACCAGGCGCGCGACTTCCGTGCCGCCTTTCAGAAAGATCAGCGTCGGCCACAGCTTGACGCGATACGACCGGCCGAGCGGGCGCCCGCTGCCGTCCTCGACCTTGATGTGGCGCAGCGCCGGGTGCTCGGCGAGCGCCGACGCGATCGACGGCTGTGCGCCGCGGCACCAGCCGCACCACGAGGTGCCGAACTCGAGCAGCGCCGGCTCGGCGAGCGCGTCGAGCTCGGTGCGGGTCGGCGCCGTCGCGCGGTAAGTCGATTCGAATCCCATGCGATTTCGTGGTCGTCGACGGTGATTCTGCGCGCGCCGAACTTCGGTCGCTCGCAGCTCTCAGGGCGCACGCGTGCTCGCCTCGCGTGGGTCGTCGTCTTCGGAACCGGTCACGACTTCGGAGATGGCGCGTCCGAGCGATTCGATCGCGCTTTCGTCGGGCCGCTCGTCGGTCCGATGCGCGGTCGGCAGCGGCCCATTGGGTGCGGCGTTGTGGCCGAGGTCGGGACGGGGGCTGGCCGACGATGCGGACCCGGTCGACGCGGTTGCGCTCGCGGCGTCGTCACCGCGTTCCGACGAGCGCTGCAGGGCATCGCCGAGCCCGCCGTCGGCGTTCGAGCGCATGCCGCCGACATCGGCGCCTTCGCGTTGCTTGCCGCGTTCGGCCATCGGCCGATCGGAGTCGTCGCGTGAATCCGCTTTCATCGTCGTTCCTTTCGCTCTGATCTTCAGCTCTGCAGTGCCGTGCAGCAAATGGCGTTCCCACTCGGCGCTGCCGCCGGGCCGCGCATCCTGTAGTCTCGGCTATCGCCGACCTTGCCGAACACGCCATGAAACGCAATCGCCTTCCGAACACCGATCTCGAAGTCTCAGAAGTCTGCCTCGGCACGATGACGTGGGGCGAGCAGAACAGCGAAACCGAAGCCCACGCACAACTCGATCGCGCGATCGAATCGGGCATCAACTTCATCGACACCGCCGAGATGTACCCGGCGCCGCCGAGTGCGGCGACGCAGGGCCGCACCGAGAGCTATATCGGCAACTGGCTCGCGCGCCGGCCGCGTCGCGACGATCTGGTGATCGCGAGCAAGGTCGCCGGGCCGGGCCGGCGCGACTGGGTCCGCGGCGGCCGCACCGACCTGACCGCGGTCAACATCGCCGAGGCCGCCGATGCGAGCCTCGTGCGCCTGAAGATCGACCGCATCGACATCTTCCAGATCCACTGGCCGCAGCGCAACGTGCCGATGTTCGGACAGACCGCGTTCGACCCGGCGCTCGAGAAGGCGCCCGGCGGGCCGGCGATCCGCGAGCAGGTCGAAGGGTTGGCGGCGCTGGTCAAGGCCGGCAAGATCCGCTACTGGGGTCTCTCGAACGAGACCTCGTGGGGCGTCTGCGAATTCCATCGCGCGGCGCGCGAGCTCGGCGTCGCCGGGCCGGTGACGCTGCAGAACAGCTACAGCCTGGTCTCGCGCAACGTCGACGGCGACCTCGCCGAAGTGCTGTTTCGCGAGCGCATGTCGCTGCTCGCGTACAGCCCGCTCGCCGGCGGTCTGCTGTCCGGCAAATATCGCGGCGGCGCGAACCCGGCCGGCTCGCGCTTCGCGCTGTTCGACACGCTCGGGATGCGCTTTCGCAAGCCGATCGTCGCCGAGGCGATCGATGCCTATCTGGCACTCGCCGAGCGGCGCCGGCTGACGCCGGTGCAGCTCGCGCTCGGCTACGTGCGCTCGCGCGGCTTCGTCGGCGCGCAGATCATCGGCGCGACGTCGCTCGCGCAGCTCGACGAAGACCTCGCCGCCGCGCAGACCGAGCTCGATGCGGAGACGCTGGCCGAGATCGAGCGCATCGTCGTGCGCTTTCCGAATCCGGCTAACTGAATCGCGGGCTCGCAGCGCGCGTGAAGATTCCAGGGCGCTTTCTCGTACCTGCCGGCGCGTCGCGGCGGATACGCGTCTATCTGATCGCGCTCTGGAAGCTCTTTCGCCATCCGGAGACGCCGCGCGCGGCGCGCTGGGTCGCGATCGCGGTGATCGCCTACGCGGTCAGCCCGATCGACCTGATCCCGGATTTCATTCCGGTGCTCGGCCAGCTCGACGACCTGATCATCATTCCGCTCGGCGTCGCGCTCGCGGTGCGGATGACGCCGAAGCCGCTGTGGGAAGCGATGCTGCGCGAGGCCGAAACGTCGACCGCGAAGCTGCCGCCGCTGATCTGGGGCGCGGTCGCGATCGTCGTCGTCTGGGTCGCGCTGATCGCGCTCGTCGTCTGGGCGGTTCGAGCCTGGTAGCTCACTTGCGCATCAGCGTGCTCTTGCCGAACAGGCTCTCGATCAGATCGACCGCGACCTCGGCGGTGCGGTTGCGCACGTCGAGCGCCGGGTTCAGCTCCATCACGTCGAGCGACGCGAGCGCGCCGCTGTCGGCGATCATCTCCATGCACAGCTGCGCTTCGCGGTAGGTCGGTCCGCCCTTCACGGTGGTGCCGACGCCGGGAGCGACATCGGCATCGAGGAAGTCGACGTCGAAGCTGACATGCAGGTGCGTGTTCGCATCGATCGTCGCGAGCGCGAGCTCCATCGTGTGGCGCATCCCCATCTCGTCGATGTAGCGCATGTCGAAGACCTCGAGGCCGGCTTGGTGGACGAGGCGCTTCTCGCCCGCGTCGACGCTGCGGATGCCGATCTGCCGGATCATCTTCGGGCTGATCGCCGGCA
>JBDTXV010000012.1:0-14371 GCA_040006015.1 Caldimonas sp. | reverse complement strand
GACGCGACTCGGTCGTCGTGAAGCCCTCGATCCGCAGCACCAGCACCGCCATCGGTGCCGGCTCGCGTTCGCGCAGCGCGAGCAGCTGGCTCATGTGCTCGACCAGTTGCTGGCGATGCGGCAGCCCGGTCGCGAGGTCGGTCGCATAGGCCTGACGCGATGCGCGCACCAGGCGCTGGCGTTCGATAGCCGCGCGGACACGCCGCGCGAGCCCGGGCAACGCGAGGTCGTCGGCGCCGAGCACGTCCTGCGCGCCGCGTTGCAGCCAGGCCAGGGTCGCCTCGGGCCCGCGATCGGCGGCGACGATCAGCACCGCGGACGCCGGCGCGAGCCGGTCACAGAGGGGCGCCGCGTCGGCGTGCCGGTCGGCATCGAGCAACACCGCATCGAACGAAGCAGCGATACCGGATGCAGGCTGCGGCACCTCGGTGGCCGCAAGCATCGAATAGGGACCGAACGGCGACGCCGCAAAGTCGCGGGCAACGGACTCGATCGGGATTGAGAGCAGCAGGATCTGCAGAGGCGGGGGCATCGTGAGCCGGAAACGGATCGTTGCGAGGAGCGAAGCGCCCCATCGCAGCGAAGATCCCCGAAACGGCGGCGAACGGTTGCGCGCAGCCGGTTGGGAACCGACGAAAGGACGCCGGATTTTAGGTCGAGCCCGCCAGCAGCGGTAGCGTCACGACGAAGCGGCTGCCGTGGCCGCTGCCGGCGCTGCTCGCGACGACGCTGCCGCCATGTGCTTCGACCAGCTCACGCACCACCGTGAGCCCGATGCCCAGACCCGCGCCGTTGAATCCGATCGCATGCGTGTCCTGCACGAAAGGATCGAAGACATGCGGCAATGCTTCGGCGCTGATGCCGATGCCGCTGTCGGTGACGGTGATCACGGCGCTCCCGCCGACGACCTCCGCCGCGAGCCGGATCTCGCCGCCGTCCGGCGTGTACTTCGATGCGTTGTCGAGCAGATTGCTGACGATCTGGGCGAGCCTGACCGGGTCGCCGTCGATCGTCAACGCGCTTGCGGGCAGGCTGATGTCGAAGCGCTGCATGCGCATGTCCATCGCCGGCCGGCAGGCATCGACCGCGGTGTCGATAGTCGCGCGCATCTCGACCGGCCCGCGGACGAGCCTCAGCTTGCCGGTGCTGACGCGCGAGACATCGAGCAGGTCGTCGACCAGACGCGACAGGTGCACGACCTGACGCTCGATCACCGCCTGCATCCGCGGCAGCATCGGCTCGTCGGTCTGGAAACTGGCGAGCGTCGCCGCCGCGGTGCGGATCGGCGCCAGCGGATTGCGCAGCTCGTGCGCCAGCACCGCGAGGAAATCGGTCTGGCGCCGTTGTGCCTGCTCGGCCGCGGCCTGCAATGTCTGCGCCCCGAGCGCGGCGAGCACCAGTTGTTCGTTGGCCTCGCGCATCTGCGCGTGTCGATGCTTGGACGCGTCGAGCGCCTGCTCGTAGCGGCTCAATGGCTGCTGCAGCGACGCGAGCGGCAGCGCTTCGACGGTGCGTTCGTCGGGCGGGCCGCCCGGCTCGCCCGGCTCCTCGTGGAACACGAGGCTGCCGAGTCCCCCGCGCTTCGCGCGATACATCGCGGCGTCGGCCCGGTCGATCAGCGTATCGGCGTCGTTGCCGTCGTCGGGATAGAGGCTGATGCCGATGCTCGCGGTCAGGCGCAGCACATGCTCGCCGATGCGGCTCGGCGCCGCGAGCGCCGCGAGCACCTTGTCGGCGATCAGCAGCGCGTCGGACGCCTGCGAGACCTCCGAGAGCAGGATCACGAACTCGTCGCCGCTGTGCCGGCTCACGGTGTCGGCAGCGCGAACCGAAGACGCGAGCCGAGCACCCACCAGCTTCAGCACCTCGTCGCCGACCGCGTGGCCGAGCGTGTCGTTGATCTGCTTGAAGTTGTTGATGTCCAGGAACAGCAGCGCCAGGCGCGACTTGCGCCGCTTGGTTCCGGCGATCGCGCGCGCGAGGCGGTCGCGCAGCAGCGCGCGATTCGGCAACTGGGTCAGTGCATCGAGCTCCGCCGATCGCGACAGGTCATGCAGCGCCTGGGTTCCGGTCTCGGCCTCGGCGTCGGCCCTCAGCATCGCGAGGACCAGCTGCTCGTTGGCCTCGAGAAGCTGGGACGCATGGGTGCTGCCGAGCCGGCTCCCGGCCTCGACCACGTCCTGCTGCAGGCGGTTCAGGATCGCGCGCGTCTCGCCGACCTTTTTTTGCAGCTGGTCGAGCTCGCGGGCGGCCAGCGCAGCAACGCCACTCTCGATCGGATCTGCGGTCGGCTTCACGGTGACTTTCGTCCAGGCGATTCAGCCGGCAAAAGAGCTCGGCCTTGCGTCCGGCGCCCGGGTCGGCCTGCCGCCGAGCAGCCCTTCATGGTCGGGCAGCATTGCGCCGATGCGAATGCCCTCGTCGTCGATGCTGAACTCGCGCAACTCGTTCGAATGCATGCTCGCGCGCACCTTGACCACTGCAATCACACGACGCAGCCGGCTCTCGACCTCGATGTAACGCTGCACGATGATCGCGTCGGTCAGGAACGCGGTGCCGTACGGACTGAAGCGCAGGTCGATGTAGCGGTCCTCGAGCTCGGACGTCATCAGCACCGTGATGCCGGAAGTCGTCAGCGCGCTGACCATGCGCGACAGCGATTCGCGGAAGTCCTCGCGGAACGTCGGCGCGATCGAAAGCTCGAAACCGGAGAGCGAATCGATCACGACGCGGCTCGCATCGAGCCGGCGAATCTCGTTCATCAGCAGCAGCACGACTTCGTCGATCGACAGATCGGGCGCTCGACTGTCGACCACGCCGACGCAACCGCTCTTGATCAGCTCGGCCACTTCGCGATTGCGAGTCCGGCCGGGGCGCTGCTCGAACGCGGCGATGACACCGGTTTCGCCGCAGCGTGCGCCTTCGGCCAGGAAGGCCGCCGCGAGGATGCTCTTGCCCGAGCCCGAGGGGCCCGCGACCAGCAACGAATAGCCGCGCGGCAGGCCTCCGCCCATCATCTCGTCCAGGCGAGGGACGCCCATCAACAGACGCTTCTTTCCGGTGAGCATCTTGGCATCCGGGGCGACCAGCACGCCCGCCGGCGCGAACACCTCGATGCCGGCAGCTCCGATGCGGAACGTGTGCAGCCCCGGCAGGCTGGCCTGACCGCGCATTTTCATGATCTCCATCTTTCGGACCATCGAGTTCTGCTCGATGCTCTGGCGCATCCAGATCAACCCGTCGGCGACCGTGAAGACCGGGTGCGCGCCGACGTCGGCGGCGTACGCGCCGACCAGAAAGGTCGTGGCTTGCCAGCTCGTCATCAACGTGCCGAGCTGCTGCACGAACTGCTGCTGGTTGTTTTGCGAACTCGTCTCGGCATCGCCGGCCAGCACCATCGCCCGGAACGAGTCGATGAAGACCAGCGCCGGCGCATGCTCTTCGACCGCAGCGGCGATGCGGCTCAGGATCTCGTCGAGATCGCCGCGCAGCGTATCGTCCGCGAGGTTGACGAAGCGGACCGAGCGGTTGATCGACTCGCTGTCGAAGAAATCGAACTGCTGCTGATAGCGCAGCATTTTCAGCGGCGGCTCGCCGAGCGTCGTGAAATACAGTGCGGTGCGCTCCGCTGTCGCCATCGCGAACATCATCTGGTGCGCCAGCGTGGTCTTGCCGCAACCGGGCTGCCCGGCGATCAGGTTGAACGAGAACTCCGGAAGTCCGCCGCCGAGCACTTCGTCGAGTCCCGGCACGCCGGTGGCGAGGCGATTGATCGTGACCTTGGTCGACTTCATCGCGAGATGTCCTGCGCGGACGGACCGCGTAAACCTTCGTGGACGGGTCGGAGCAATCGCTCCGTGAGCGAGGATCCGACCATTCGGGTCAGCAGCTCGTGAAAAGTCTGCAACAGCGCCTGCCCGCTGGCGGCGGCGCCCTCGCCGCTCTGCTGTTCGAGCACCGATTTCAAGGCCGCGAGATCCAGCTCCGTCGCACTGCGCTGATGCATCTCCGCGAAGAACGGGCGACGGGCACCGGCGAGATACAGGCTCTGCTTGTAGAGCGCGGCGACGCCGCCCTTGCCGATGATCGGATGCAGCGCGGCATCGATCTTCTGCCAGGTCGAGACGATCGTCTCGGCGACATCCGCGGCATCGCCGCCTTTCTCGACGAGGTGCAGCAGCGCGGGTTCGCTTGTCGCGCCTTTGCCGGCCGCGTCGTCGATCGATCGCCGACCGTCAGCCATGGGCCCTCCCTTGCCTTTCGGCAATGTGTGAAGCGGCGCCGAGAGGGGGCGGCTTCACGATGCAAGTGCTCGGTAACAGCGCGAATCGGCAGCGGAGCGACGACATGTCGAACCCGTTCAGCCGAGCACTTCGGCGTAAGTCCGCTGATCGGCCGCATAGCATCCGCACGCCGCCGCTTCGAGGCCGCTGCGATCGAGCACGGTCAGGTCGCCGCGGTGATATTCGATCAGCCCGCTGCGCTGCAACGTGCCGGCGGCGCTCGTGATGCCGACGCGGCGCACGCCGAGCATGTAGGCGAGGAATTCATGGGTCACGCGGAAGCTGTCGGCATCGGCCCGGTCCTGGCTCATCAGCAGCCAGCGCGCGAGCCGCGGACCGATCAGGTGAAAGCGCAGGCAGCCGGCCGAAGCAGCCAGTTGCGCCATCAGCACGTAAAGATAGCGGTCGAGGCCGAGCTGCAATGCCGGGCTGCGGCTGAGTTCGCTGCGAAAGGCAGCAGCGCCGATTCGCCACGCCGCCCCCGGTCCTTGGACCAAGGCCTTCAACGGCGCCTTCTTCACGCCCAGCGCCAACTGTGCCCCTAGCATGCCTTCCCGGCCGACCATCCCGACCTCGAGGCTCGGTTTGCCGTCGATCAGCGCAATCAGCGAAATGAATCCATCGATCGGGAAGTAGACGTGACGCGTCGGCTTGCCGGCCTCGCAAAGCACCTCGGCGAGGACCAACTCGACCGGCTCGCAGACGGCGAGCAAACGCTGCCGGTCCCTTCGAGGCAGCAGCGCGATCAGATGGTTCTCGTTCGTCAAACGGGTGCTCCGGTGTGTGACCCTTCCTCCGAATGAGGTCGTGCGTCGAAGCCAGGACCGAAGTGAGGCAGCCCGCTCGGGGAGCCTGCGGCCGATGGCGGCTGAAGTCTGTCTGCCAGCGCACATAGCGGCCGGAAATGGCCGCCCGCTCGCTACTTCGCGGTCTTTTCCGGCAGCAGCCGGTCGTATTCCTTCTTGACCACGGCATAGCACTCGCAGGTGCGCGCCTCGATCCCGTCGCGGTCGAGCACCGAGATGCGGCCTCGTGCATAGCGGATCAGGCCGGACTTCTGCAGCTTCAGCGCGGCCTCGGTCACGCCTTCACGGCGCACCCCGAGCATGTTGGCGATCAGCTCCTGCGTCATCACCAGTTCGTCGCCTTGCAGGCGATCCAGGCTCAGCAGCAACCAGCGGCACAGTTGCTGATCGAGCGTGTGGTGCCGGTTGCAGACCGCCGTCTGCGCCATCTGCGTGATCAGCGCCTGGGTGTAGCGCAGCAGCAGGTGCAGCACCGGTGCGCGCTTGAACTCGTCCTTGATCGTCGTCGAATCGAGGCGATAGCCGGCGCCGGCGCTCTGCACGACCGCGCGACTGGGTGTCGATTCGCCGCCCATGAAGAGCGAGATGCCGACGATGCCTTCGTTGCCGACGACCGCGATCTCGGCCGAGCCGCCGTCTTCCATCACGTACAGCAGCGAGACGATCGAGGTCGTCGGGAAATAGACGTGGCTCAGCTCTGCGCCGGACTCGTACAGCACCGCGCCCAGTGGCATTTCGACCAGCTCGAGCAACGGCAGCCAGCGCTGCCACTCGACGTCGGGCAGCGCGGCGAGGAGTCGATTCTGGTGGGGGTCGGGGGAACTTGTCATCGCAGGGCTCCGGCGCACCCGACTCCCGAACTGCCACGGAGTCGTTCGACGGAGCCCTCCTACTCTACTTCTTCCCGAGTCTCCGTATGTTCGACAGTGCACAAAGAGAATGAAGGCTGTAATCAGCGCGTTCCGGCGACCTCGACGACGACGCGACGATCCGGCTGCAGGCAGGCAATCAGCTTCGCGCTGGGATGGCTCCCCTTGCAATCGTCCGCTTTCGTGACCGGGGCCGATTCGCCGTGTCCCGCCGCGGCGATCTTTGCGCCGTCGATGCCGCCCGACGCGACCAGATAGCTCTTGACCGCTTCGGCGCGCTGGGTCGACAGCGTCTGGTTGTAGGCTTGCGAGCCGAGGCGATCGGTATGCCCTTCGACGTTGACCACATCGAAACGGGTCCCTTTGAGTTCCTGCGCGAAACGGTCGAGCGCCGTCTTGCCTTCGGGCCGGATCAGCGACTGGTCGAACGAGAACAGCGAATCGGCCGCGAAACTGACGCGGCGGCGTTCCGGGACCACCACGGGCGCGGGCGCGGCGACCGCGACGACCGGCGGCGGGGTCGGCACCGCGACCGGCTCGGGAGCCTGCGCGACGTAAGCGGGAGCCGCCGCGCGCGGCGCCGCAGCCGCTGTCCGGCCGAACGGAACGACCAGGCTCACCGAGAACACGTTGACGTCGCCGTGATTGCCGACCGCGTCGTTGATGCGGTAGCGCTCCGCTTCGGCACGCACCAGCAACGATGGGCCGAATTCGTATTGCAGGCCGGCGCCGAGCTTCGCGTTGACTTCGCGCTTGCTGCGGTTCGGGTTGGCCACGCTGACGGCGCCGCTGCCGCTGAACGTGTCGCGTGCGCTCGCGTATTGCGCGCCGACCCGACCGATCGCGGAAAAGCGCTCGGTCAGCGGCAGCGTGCCGACGAGATCGACGTTGAGACCGTGCAGCTTGATGCGCCCGTCGAGCGCCCCCGCCGGCACCGTCGTCGACCTGAAGCCGAACTTGCCGAGGTTGAAGTAACCGCCTTCGAGCGCGAAGTTGCGGTTGAGCTGATAACCGCCGAACAGCTTGTAGGCGGTGTCGCTCTCGTCGCGCGTCATCGAGGCCGTCGTCAGGCCGCTGGCGAGCAGGTTCGCGGTGATGCGCGCCTCGTCGATGCGCGCACGCGACTGGCCGACCGACAGGCCGACGTAGGGATAGCCGCCTTCTTGCGCGAACGCCGGAGCGGCGAGCAGCGCCCCGAATCCGGCAAGGATCGAGAGGCGCAGGACAGGGTTTCTTTTCATCTCGTTCTTCCAGGCAGTCGCGATCGTCGTCGCAGGCAGTCTCGGCGCGCCGGCGGCGTCGGCGATATCGGTACGGTGCACGCGGCTCATGGCGCGACGACCGTGGTGTTGACCATCGTCACCGATGCGGTCAGGCCGATGGCCCGTCCGGTCAGCGTCGTCTGTGCGGTCTGGCCGGCGGTCGAGATCGTCACACCGGCCGGCGCGATGATCGTGCCGACCATCACGCTGGCGTCTTCGATGCGCGCGGCGCTGCCGACCTGCCAGAACACGTTCCTGGCCTGCGCGCCGTTGATCAGCAGCACGCGGCGCACCGTGGCCGGCAAGCCGACGGTCAGCGCCGCCGCGCTCTGGAACACCCAGACCGCGTTGGGGTCGCCTTGCGCATCGAGCGTCAGATCGCCGGTCGTGATCGCGAAGGTGCCGCCGGCGGCGGTGTAGACCGCCGACTGCAGGACCAGCCCGCCGAGCTGGCCGGCGCCGGGGTCGCTGCCCGAAGGCAGCGCCGCGAGGTCGTTGTACGCGGTCAGCGCGTCGGCGCGCGCCTGCGTCGCGATCGCCATCGTCGTCGCCGTTCCCGGCGCGGGCGGCGCGCAGTAGACGCTGCCGTTGACCGCACCGATGTTCAGCGGCGTCTGCGTGTAGACGTTGACGGCGTCGTGGAAGCCGGTGATCAGCGTGCAGGCGGCAGTGGTGCCGAGGTTGCCGTTGACCACCGTGTTGATGCCCTGGTTGGTGACGCCGGCGGCTCCGCCGAACGCGCCGAACGACGCCGCGGTACGCAGGTTGACCGCAGTCAGGCACGCTTGCGCTCCGGTCGTGAAGCCCCAGACACGGTCGGCGGCGAGCGCGTTGCCGGCCAGATCCTTCACTCCGGCGCTGCCCGACTTCACGGTGACGACGAACGCGGTGCCGGAGGCGAAGCCGGCGGCATTCGTCGGCACGAAGCTCGCGACCTGGGTCGACGCGTCGTACGCGACGGTCCCGGCGACCGCGACGCCGCCGGCGGTCACGCCGAACGTCGCCACGCCGATCGTTGCCGCATCCATCGGCTCGCTGAAGGTCGCACTGACGGTCTTCGTCAGACAAGCGCCGGTCGAGCCATCGGACGGGCTGATTGCGGTCACGGTCGGAGCGGTCGTGTCGCCGACCGCCCCGGTCGTGAAGGTCCAGACGTGGTTGCCCGAATTCGGCGCCACCGCGGTGTTGCCGGCCAGCGCATTGCCGGCGACATCGGTGGCCGCGGTCGTGATCGTCGCGGTGAACAGCGTATTGCTCGCGAGCGTGCCGCCCGTCGGCGTGAAGGTCGCCGTTCTGGCAGCGCCCGAGTAGGTCACCGCGCCCGACACCGCGGTGCCGAGCGTCGTGTTCGTCAACGTGAACGCGGTGGCCGACAGCGTCGCCGGCGCCATGTCTTCGCTGAAGACCGCGGTGATCCTGCTGTTGGTGGCCACGTTGGCGGCAGCGGCCGCCGGCACCGTCAGCGTCACGGTCGGACGCGTCGTGTCGGTCGGTGCGCCGATGATGGCGGCGACCTGCGTGCCCAGTATCGGATCGAGACCGCCGCCGCCGCAGCCGGCCACCAGCGATGCGCAGAGCACGCCGATCGGGAATTTGAAGAGGTTTCGAAGCTGGATCATGTGTTCTCTCGTTGCGCGGCGGCAGGCCGCGCGTACTGGACCAAAGGAGGCCTTGTAGGGAGCGCGTGCGCGAGCGTCTGTACGCCAGACCACATAGCGCCGAATCCGGCGCACATGCGGGCCTGCGGCGTGAAGGAAGGCCGGTTGCAAGGGCGGGTCGCACCCCGGCTTCGGCTCCGGTCAGGAAGAGGCGTGCCGAGCGGGCGCGCTCAGGCGCGTCGCTCGATCCACGCCAGCAGCAGCGTGTAGGCGACTGCGAGCACGACCGGTCCGACGAAGATGCCGACCAGCCCGTAGGCGACCAGGCCGCCGATCACGCCGGCGAAGATCAGCAGCAGCGGCAGATCGGCGCTGCGCCGCGCCAGCACCGGACGCAGCACGATGTCGAGCAGGCTCGCGATCAGCGACCAGACCAGCAGCACCGTGCCCCAGACCGGATGGCCGGTCCAGAAGACCCAGATCACCGCCGGGATCAGCACGACGAGCATGCCGACCTGCGCGATGCAGAGCACGAACAGCACCGCAGTCAGCACGCCGGCGAACGGCACGCCGGCGACTGCGAGGCCGATGCCGCCGAGCACCGACTGGATCACCGCGGTCACGCCGACGCCGAGCGCGACGCCGCGGATCGCCTGGCCGGCGAGGCGCACCAGGCCTTCGCCGCTCGCGCCGCCGAGGCGGTGGCCGAGGCGCAGCGCCGCCGAGGCGGCGCCCTCGCCGTGCGCATACATGAACGCGGCCAGCACCAGGGTCAGCAGGAACTGCAGCATCAGATAGCCGATGCTGCCGGCCCTGACGATGAACCAGGTCGTCACGCTGCCGGCATACGGCGTCACGCGCGCCCACAAGCCCTCGAAGCCGGCCGCAGCGGCCTCCTGCCATGCGTTCGCGATGCGCGCGCCGACGAACGGCAGGTTCGCGATCCAGGCCGGCGGCGTCGGCATCCGGTAGCTCGCGATCGAGCGCGCATGGTCGGCGATCTCGCCGGCGTTCGCGACGATCGTGCCGACCGCGAGCGTCAGCGGGACGACGAAGAGCAGCAGCAGGATCACCATCATCACCGCGATCGCGAGGCTGCGGCTGCGCCAGAGGCGCCGCTGCAGCCCGAGCATCGGCTGCCAGGTCACGACGACGATCATCGTGGCCCAGATCGCCGCGGCCATGAACGGGCGCAGGATCCAGAACGCGGCGACGATCAACGTGCCGATGAATGCGAACCCGAGCAGGGTCGCAGTGAGGTCGCGCTGGGGTTCGGTCATGGTGTTCGGTCTGCGGCCGCGATCTTGGCATGCCGCAGGCCGTTGCAGCGCATGCGAGCGCTGGAAAACCCGTCGGTGCAGGCAGCCGCGGCAGATGAATAATTCGCCGGTCGCGGCCCGACGACGCCGCACGGCGGACGCGGGCCGTGACGTCCTTTCCACCCGCTCTTCCGGAGACTCGCGATGCAACCATCGATCGGACGCGCGCTGGCCGGCGCGCTTGCCGCCGCAGCCATTGCGGCCACCCCGGCGGCGCTCGCGCAGAGCGGCGCGGCGGCCTTTCCGAGCAAGCCGATCCACATCGTCGTGACGTTCACGTCCGGCGGCGCGCCCGACATCCTCGCGCGGCTGATCGGCGAGCGAATGCAGGCGGACTGGGGCCAGCCGGTCATCGTCGACAACAAGCCCGGGGCCGGCGGCAATACCGGCGCCGAATTCGTCGCGAAGGCGCCGGCCGACGGCCACACGATCGTCGTCGGCACCGTCGGCACGCACTCGATCAACGGCGCGCTGTACACGAAGATGCCGTACGACATGGTCCGCGACTTCACGCCGATCACGCTGCTCGCGACGACGCCGAACCTGCTCGTCGTCAACAACGACGTACCGGCGAAGACGCTGAAGGAGTTCATCGCGCTCGGCCGGAAGGAAGGCAGGATGACGTTCGCGTCGTCGGGCTCGGGCACGTCGATCCATGTCTCGGGCGAGCTCTTCAAGACGATGACCGGGATCGACATGGAGCACATCCCGTACAAGGGCCGCGCGACCGCGATCCCCGACCTGCTCGGCGGCCGCGTGACGATGATGTTCGACAACATGCCGTCGAGCCTGCCGCTGGTCCGCGAAGGCAGGCTGTGCGCGCTCGGCGTCACGAGCGCGACGCGCTCGGCCGCAGCGCCGGAGATTCCGACGCTCGCCGAACAGGGCCTGCCCGGCTTCGAGGCTGTCTCGTGGTTCGCGCTGTTCGGGCCGGCCGGGATGCCGAAGGCGGTGGTCGACAAGCTGCAGGCCGAGGTCAAGAAGATTCTCGTCTCGACCGATGTCGGCAAGCGCCTCGCCGAGATCGGGCTCGATACCGTCGGATCGACTCCCGACGAGCTCGCCGCCTACCAGCGCGCCGAGATCACGAAGTGGGCCAAGGTCGTCAGGAACTCCGGCGCGAAAGTCGAATAGCGTCTGCGACGCCGCGGCGCGAGCCGCGCGCTTCAGGTGATGCGGCGGATGCTTTCGGCGATCTCTTCGCGATCGAAGACCTGCTTCCAGTCGTCGCGCATCAGGCGCGGCTTGCCGAACGTGATCGCCTTGTTGCAGGCGTCGGAGAACGCGCCCGGGATCTCTTTGAAGATCACCGCGCTCAGGATCGTCATGTGGCCGAGCAGGAAATCGCGCGCAGCCTCGCGCGGCACGCCGCGGGCGACGACCTCTTCCATCCCTTCGCGCATCACGTCGAGCAGCGTCGCGCAGACCGTCTCCGAGAGCCCCGGCTCGAGCAGCGCCATCTGGTCGACCGTCAGCCGGTACGAGCGCAGGATCGGCGCGTAGATCGTCTTCGCGATCTCCTCGCCGAGCTCGAAGGCTTCGTCGGGCCCCTGCATCAGCGCGCTGACGACCGACTGCTTCGCATGCGCGCCGCCGAAGAAATCGCGCCGCGCGGCCGTCTCGGTCTCGTCGTTAAAGATCGGCGGGTGGCACGGATGGGCGACGAAATAGACCAGATCCGGGCGCTTCGGCAGGTGGCCCGCGAACGGCGCGGCGGCGTCGAGCGTGATCAACATCGTGCCGGCTTTCAGCAGCGGCGAGAGCTCGTGCGACAGCTTGCCGATCAGGGTGTCGGGCACCGCGAGGATCACCGCGTCGGCGCCGTCGAGCGCCGTCTTCGCATCGACGCAGTCGATGCCGAGCTCGTCCTTCAGGCGCTGCCGGCCGCCGGCGCCGGGTTCGACATGACGCACCGCGTAACGCGAGGACTGCAGATTCTTCGACAGGCGCGCGCCCATCTTTCCGCCGGCGCCGAAGAGCGCGATCGTCGTACCCATCAATAATCTCCCCGAGCCACGACGGTTCGAATGACTGCCGCGCTTCATGATAACGACCCGATCGATCGACGCGCACCGAGCGCCGCACCCGCGGCGGCTGCCGCACCCGACGTGAACCCGACCTGAAGCCGATGGGCGAACGCATCCACGCCAGCTACTGGCTCGAGACCGGCGACGACCCGGCGCGTGCCGCCGACGTGATCGCCGGCGAGCAGTCGAGCGGCACCTTCGTCGCGCTCGCAGCCGAAACGCCGGAGCTGAAGGCGCGCGCCGGCGCGCGTGTCGAGCGCCTCGAGGTGATCGACAGCGCGAGCACGCCGAGCCTGCCGACGCCGAAGGTCTCGAACCGATATACGCGCTGCACGCTCGAGCTGTCGTGGCCGCTCGAGAACCTGGGAGCCTGCCTGCCGACGCTGATGGCGACGATCGCCGGCAACCTCTACGAGCTGCGTGCCGTGACCGGGCTGCGCCTGACCGATCTGCAACTGCCGCCGGCGTTCGCGGCGGCCTATCCCGGGCCGGCGTTCGGCGTCGCCGGCACGCGCCGGCTCGCCGGCGTCGCGAGCGGTCCGCTGATCGGCACGATCATCAAGCCGAGCGTCGGGCTGACGCCCGAACAGACCGCGCAGCAGGTGCGCGAGCTGGTCGGCGGCGGCATCGACTTCGTCAAGGACGACGAGCTGCAGGCCGACGGGCCGGGCTGCCCGTTCGACGAGCGCGTTCGCGCGGTGATGCGCGTCGTCAACGAAGCGGCCGAGCGCACCGGCAAGAAGGCGATGGTCGCATTCAACCTGACCGGCGACCTCGACAAGATGCGGCGCCGCCACGACCTCGTGCTGGCCGCAGGCGGGACCTGCGTGATGGTCTGCCTGAACCCGGTCGGCCTGGTCGGTCTGCACGAGCTGCGCCGCCATTCGCAATTGCCGATCCACGCTCATCGCGCCGGCTGGGGCTGGCTCTCGCGCGCGCCGGCGCTCGGCTTCGACTTCGCGCCGCTGCAGAAGATCTGGCGCCTCGCCGGCGCCGATCACCTGCACGTGAACGGCTTGCGCAACAAGTTCAGCGAGCCGGATGCGAGCGTGATCGCGGCCGCGCGATCGGTGCTCGCGCCGGTGCTGCCCGGGGCGCCGATGAGCGCGATGCCGGTCTTCAGCTCGGGACAGACCGGGCTGCAGGCACACGACACCTATGCGGCGCTCGGCAGCGCCGACCTGATCCATGCCGCCGGCGGCGGCATCTTCGGCCACCCGGGCGGCATCGCGGCCGGCGTCGAGGCGATGCGCGCGGCATGGCAGGCGGCAATAAACGGCATTTCGCTCGCACGCCAGGCCGAGCACGACCCGGCGCTCGCCGCGGCACTCGGATTCTGGCGATGAGCGCGCCGTGGCCGGACGGGCCGCTGCTCGCGTATTACGGCGACGACTTCACCGGCTCGACCGACGCGATGGAGGCGATGACCGCGGCCGGCGTCCCGACCGTGCTGTTTCTCGACCTGCCGAACGCCGAAATGCGGGCCCGCTTCGCGGACGCGCGCTGCATCGGCATCGCCGGCTCGTCGCGCGGGCGCAGCCCCGAATGGATGGACGCCGAGTTGCCGAAGGCTTACGCGGCGCTGGCGGCGCTGGGCGCGCCGATCCTGCACTACAAGGTCTGCTCGACCTTCGATTCGTCGGCGACGACCGGCTCGATCGGCCGCGCGATCGATCTCGGCGTGCGCCATGCGCCGGCGCGCTGGTCGCCGACGATCGTCGGCGCGCCGCGGCTGCGCCGCTACCAGGTCTTCGGCAACCTGTTCGCCGCGATCGACGGCGTCGGCTACCGGCTCGACCGGCATCCGACGATGTCGCGCCATCCGGTCACACCGATGACCGAGTCCGATCTGCGCCTGCATCTCGCGACGCAGACGAAGCGGCGCATCGAGCTCGTCGACATGCTGCAGTTGCGCGAAGGCAGCGCGGCCGAGCGCGTGCGCGCGCTGCAAGGCGACGATGTGCCGGTGGTGCTGCTCGACGTGCTCGACGACGAGACGCTTGCGGCAGTCGGCCGCGTCGTCTGGGACGAGCGCGGCGCCGGAATCTTCAGCGCGTCGTCGTCTGGTTTGCAGTACGCGCTCGCCGCGCACTGGCGCGAGCTCGGACTGCTGCCGTCCCGACCGTCGCTGCCGCACGCCGATGCGGCCGACGCGATCGCGGTCGTCAGCGGCAGCTGCTCGCCGGTCACCGCGGCACAGATCGGCT
>JBDTXV010000011.1:0-14802 GCA_040006015.1 Caldimonas sp. | reverse complement strand
TGATGCTCGACGAGCCGTCGAACGACCTCGACGTCGAGACGCTGCGCGCGCTCGAAGACGCGCTGCTCGAGTTCGCCGGATCGATCATGGTGATCAGCCACGATCGCTGGTTCCTCGACCGGATCGCGACCCACATCCTCGCCGCCGAAGGCGATTCGAAGTGGGTTTTCTTCGACGGCAACTACCAGGAGTACGAGGCCGACAAGAAGAAGCGTCTCGGCGAGGAGGGCGCGCGGCCGCACCGGCTGCGCTTCAAGGCGCTGAAATAGGTCGCGCCGGAACCTGAATAAGTCACGCCCGGCGCCGACGCGACACGGGCAACGGAAAATCGGTTGAACCGCGGCGCGGCCCGGCGCTCAAAATTGCGCCAGGGTCCGGATCGCGGCCCCGTTTCGCAACCGATCGCACCATGAACTTTCCACCCCGTCGCCCGGCCGCCTTGCTGTTGTCCGCCTGCCTGCTGACCTGGCTCGGCGGCTGTGCGTCGCTGGCCGCGCCGACCGGTGCGAATGCCGGGGCGGCAGGCGCTGCGGGCCCGTCCGCCGCAGCGCGGCCGCCAGTGCCTGCGGCGTTGCCGGCCTCGGGCGTGCCGCCGGGCAGCCCGCAGCCGGGCGCGGCGCCGACCTCGAGCGCGCAGCCGTTCGCGACGGTGATCAAGGACGCGAAGAAGATCGATGGCCTCTTCACGCTGTACCAGCGCGACGAGAAGGTCTGGATCGAGCTTCGTCCCGAAGACTTCGGCAAGCCGTTCTTCCTGTCGCCGAAGATCGCGACCGGGATCGGCGAGGCGCGCCTCTACGGCGGCACGATGGACACGCCGCAGGTCATCGAGTTCCGGCGCATCCACAACCAGGTCCAGATGATCGCGCGCAACACGCGCTTCATCGCGAAGGCCGGCACGCCGGAAGGGCGCGCGGTCGCGGCGGCGTTCTCGCCGAGCCTGCTCGCGAGCGCCGCGGTCGCGAGCCAGCCGCAGCCCGAGCGCAAATCGGTGCTGGTCGAGGTCAATGCGCTCTTCGTCAACGACATGCTCGGCCTCGGCATGGACCTGCAGCGCGCGTTCCGCCAGGGCTACGCGTTCGATGCGCGCAATTCGGCGATCACGTCGGTGCGCGGCAAGCCCGACATGGTCGCGCTCGAGGTCCTCGCCCACTTCGCGACCGGCTCGATCGCGGTGCCGCAGCCCGGCATGCCACCGGGCGCGCCGGTGCCGACGACGCCGCAATCGCTGCCCGATCCGCGCAGCATGTTCATGACCTTGCACTATTCGATCGCGCGCCTGCCCGATGTGCCGATGGCGGCGCGCGCCTCCGATCCGCGGATCGGCTACTTCACCGCGCGCCAGCAGGACTTCGGCGACGACCTCGCGCGCACGCCGACCGTGCGCCACGTGCAGCGCTGGCGACTCGAGAAGAAGGACCCGAACGCGGCACTGTCCGAACCGGTCAAGCCGATCGTCTACTGGCTCGACCGCACGATTCCGCTGAAGTACCGCGGCGCGATCAGCGCCGGCATCCTCGAGTGGAACAAGGCCTTCGAGAAGATCGGCTTCAGGAATGCGATCGAGGTGCGGGTTCAGCCCGACGATGCCGATTTCGACACGCTCGATTTCGGCATCGCGTCGGTGCGCTGGATGACGAACAGCGTACCGGCGTTCGGCGCTATCGGGCCGAGCCATGTCGATCCGCGCAGCGGCGAGATCCTCGATGCCGACATCGCGATCGAGAGCCTGTCGTCGCGGAACCGGCGCGCGTTGCGCGCGCAAGTGCTCTCGAACGCGATCGACTGGAACAAGGTGATGCAGGCGCCGGCGGATCTCGACCATGAGCGCCTCGATCCGCGCCTGTGCGACTACGCCGACCAGGCCGCCGACCAGATGGCCTATGCGCTCGACGTGCTCGAAGCGCGCGGCGACCTCGATCCGGCCGGCCCCGAGGCCGAAAAGTTCGTGCTCGACTATCTGACCGCGACGACGCTGCACGAGGTCGGCCACACGCTCGGCCTGCGCCACAACTTCCGCGCATCGCGAATCTACAGCGACGCCGACCTGTCGAATCCGGAGTTCACGCGCACGCATGCGATGACCGGCTCGGTGATGGAGTATTCGCCCGTCAACCTGGCGCGCCCCGGCGACCTGATGGTGCAGCCGTTCCAGCTGACGCTCGGGCCCTATGACTACTGGGCGATCGAGTACGCCTACAAGCCGATGGAGCGCTCGAGCGAGGTCGCCGAGCTGAGGGCGATAGCGGCGCGCAGCGGCGAGGCCGAGCTTGCGTACGGCACCGACGAAGACAACTTTCTCGGCATCGATCCCGAGGCGCTGCACTTCGACCTCGGCAACGACGTCCCCGCGTTCGCGAAGAAGCGCATCGCGATCGCGCACGATCTCTTCAAGCGCCAGGAGACGCGCACGTTCGCGCCGGGCCAGGACTACACGGTGCTGCGGCGCTCGCTCGGCTATGCGGTCGGCGACGTCGCGAGCGCGGTCGGCGTGCTCGGGCGCCAGATCGGCGGCCTGCGCACGCTGCGTGACCAGCCCGGCAGCGGACGCGATCCGCTGCAGCCGGTTCCGGCCGCACAGCAGCGCGAAGCGCTCGACGTGATCGCGCGCGGCCTGTTCGCGGCCGACAGCTTCATCGTCTCGCCGGCGCTGCAGCGCCGCCTCGCGCCCGACTTCGAGGAGCGCGGCGACGCCGCGTTCGGCGGCGACGGCGCGGTCGCGACCGACTTCTCGCTGACGCAGCGCGTGTTCGCGGTCCAGCGCGCGTCGCTCGGCCAGCTGATGAGCGATGCGGTCGCCGCACGCATCATCGACAGCCAGGACAAGGCGACGCGTCCGGCCGATGCGTTCCAGCTTTCCGAGCTGTACGGGCGCCTGCAGCGCGAGATCTGGAGCGAGCTCGGCGTTCGCGCCGACATCTCCGCGGCGCGGCGCGAGCTGCAGCGCGAGCATGTGAACCGGCTCGCCGCCGGCGTGCTGCGGCCCGGTGCCGCGAGCCGTGCCGATTCGCGCAGCCTGTTGCGCGTGCAGGCGCAGAGCCTGCTCGCGCAGATCCAGACCGCGCTCGGCCGGCGCAGCTACAGCGCCGACACCGTGGCGCACCTGCAGGACAGTGCCGATACGCTGACGCAGGCCTTGTCTGCGAAACTGCAGCGCGCCGGCGTCTGAGCCGGCGTCCGCAGAGGTCCGCCGGGCCTCGGTGGTTCCGGAAAATCCAACGTCGAGAGGTCGCGCGATGAGTCGGTTCGTTCGCAGTCGTCGCGTTGCGACGGTCCTCTTCGCCGCCGCGGCGCTGCTTTCCGGCGCGGCGCGCGGCGAATCGCCGGCCGACCGCTGGAATCTCGGCGATCTCTATCCGGACGCCGCAGCGTGGGATGCCGATGCCGCTCGCCTCGAAGCGCAGATCGGCGAGCTCGGCAGCTGCAAGGGCCATCTCGGCGACAGCGCGGCTCGTCTCGCCGCCTGCCTCGAGCTGCGCGCCGATGCGAAGAAGCGCCTCTATCGCCTCGGCCTGTATGCCGGCGAGAAGCTCGCCGAGGACACCGGCGACGCGGCGAGCCTGACGCTCGACCAGCGCATCACGCTGCTCGGCAACAGGCTCGACGAAGGCGAGTCGTTCTTCGAGCCCGAGATCCTGCACCTCGGCGCGGCCCGCGTCGGCGAGTTCGTCGGCGAGCAGCCGGCGCTGCGCAAGCACCGCTTCGCGCTCGACCGGATCCTGCGCCTCGCGCCGCACACGCTCGACGATGCCGGCGAGTCGCTGGTCTCGAAGTTCGGGCTGATGGGGGGCGCCGGCAGCTCGGCCTACGGCGTCCTTGCCGACGCCGACATGCCGTGGCCGAAGATCAAGCTCGAGAGCGGCGAGGAGATCCGGCTCGACCAGACGGCCTACACGAAATACCGCGCGTCGCCGAACCGCGCCGACCGCAAGCGCGTGATGGACGCGTTCTTCGCGACCTGGAGCGGCTTCGAGCGCACGTTCGGTTCGCTGCTGTCGGCGCAGCTGAAGGAAGACACCGTCTACAGCCGGGTCCGCCGCTATCCCGATTCGATCTCGCGCGCGCTCGACCGCGAGCGCATTCCGGTCGCGGTCTACGACACGCTGATCGCGCAGGCGAACGCGAACCTGCCGACCTTGCACCGCTATTTCCGGCTGCGTGGGCGCCTGCTCGGCGTCGCCGAGATGCGCTATTACGACATCTACCCGCCGCTGGTGCAGGGCGATTACCGCTTCGAGCTCGCGCAGGCGCGCCGGCTCGTCGTCGAGGCGGTCGCGCCGCTCGGCAGCGACTACGTCGCCGCGCTGTCGCACGGGCTGCAGAGTCGCTGGATGGACGCCTACCCGCGGCCGCGCAAGCAGTCGGGCGCGCACATGGCCGGCTACGCGTACGACGTGCATCCGTTCGTGCTGATGAACTACAGCGACGACTACGACTCGGTGACGACGCTGGCGCACGAGTGGGGCCATGCGATGCACTCGGTGCTCGCGAACCGGACCCAGCCGTTCGTCACCGCGAACTACGCGACCTTCACCGCCGAGATCGCGTCGACGCTGAACGAGGAGCTGCTGCTCGACCGGATGCTGAAGTCGACGCGCGCCGATGCCGAGCGTCTCTACTACCTCGGCCAGGCGCTCGAAGGGCTGCGCGGCACGTTCTTTCGCCAGGCGATGTTCGCCGAGTTCGAGCGCGAGATCCACGCCCGTTCCGATCGCGGCGAGCCGCTGACCGGCGACGCGCTGACGAAGACCTATTGCGAGCTGCTGAAGCGCCACCACGGCAGCGCGCAGGGCGTCGTCGCGATCGACGATGCGTACTGCGTCGAGTGGGCCTTCATCCCGCACTTCTACACGCCGTTCTACGTGTACCAGTACGCGACCTCGGTGGCGGCAAGCGCGCTCTTCGCCGAACGCATCTCCGGCGGCGACAAGGCCGCGCTCGAGCGCTACCTGACGATGCTGAAGTCGGGCGGCTCGGACTATTCGTACGACCTCGTCAAGGCCGCCGGCGTCGACCTCGCGACGCCGGCGCCGTACCAGGCGCTGGTCGCGCGGATGAACCGGATCATGGACGAAATCGAGGCGATCCTGGCACGGCGGCGCTGAGCCCGGTGGCGCGGCAGGCTGCGCGAGCGCGCTTGCGCCGCCGACGATCCGGCGGCGCCGTTCGAGGCCCCGAATCCGTCGCTCGTCGCAGCGCGCGGCATTCCGGCTCGACGCCGCGACGGGCCGACGCTATCGTGCTGCGATGAGTGCCATGCCCGAGAGCGCCGCGATTCCGCCGGCCGTGTCGCGCGGCCTGATCGCGTCGTTCACGTTGCGCCGGGTCGCGATCGCGCTGGCGATGGCGCTCGTCGTCGCGGCGCTGCTGAATCCGATCTACGTGACGCCGTTCCCGATCCTGCTCGGCCGGATGCTCGTCGTCGCGCTGCTGCTGCTGCTCGCGTTCGTGCTCGCCGGCGCATGGAAGGTCCCCGGCCTGCCGCGCTGGCTCGCTCAGGTTCTCGCGGTCGCGCTGGTCGCGCCGATCGCGACCTTCCTGGTCTACCTGCCGTCGATCGGCTTCGTCGCCGGGCCGATGCGGCACGAGGGCTTCGTGCTCGGCTACACGTTCATCACCGGCTCGGCGCTGGTGATCGGACCGCTGCTCGCGCTCGTCGCGCTCTATCGCGAGCGCGACGCCCAGGCGCGCACCGAGGCGCTGCGCTTCGAGCTCGAACGCAGCACGCTCGAGAAGCAGGCGCTCGATGCGCGGCTGAAGCTGCTGCATGCGCAGGTCGAACCGCATTTCCTGTTCAACACGCTCGCCAACGTGCAGGCGCTGGTCGAATCGGGCTCGCCGCAGGCCGCGCCGGTGCTGAAGAGCCTGGTCGCGTATCTGCGCGCGGCGATGCCGAAGCTGCACGCCGAAAGCGCGACGCTCGGCGCCGAAGCGGCGTTGTCGCGGGCTTATCTCGAGGTGATGCAGATGCGGATGCCGGACCGGCTGCGCTATGCGATCGACATCGCCGCCGACGTCGCCGGCACGCGTTTCCCGCCGATGGCGCTGCTGACCTTGATCGAGAACGCGATCCGCCACGGCATCGATCCGAGCGAGACCGGCGGCGAGATCATCGTGCGCGCGCATCGCGATGCGGACGGCAATGTCCGCGTCGTCGTCGCCGACACCGGCGTCGGCATCGGCGCGACGTCGGGATCGGGCAGCGGCCTCGCGAACCTGCGCGACCGGCTTGCCGCGTTCTTCGGCGCCGGTGCGCGCCTCGAGCTGCACGAGCAGGTGCCGCACGGCGTGCGCGCCGAGATTGTCTTCGCGTCGGCGCGCGGGGGCGCCGCGTGACCGCACCGACCGCGCTGATCGCCGACGACGAGCCGCTGCTGCGCGAGCGCCTGCGCGCGCATCTGCAGCGCATCTGGCCCGAGCTCGAGATCGTCGCCGAGGCTCGCAACGGCCGCGAGGCGGTCGAGCTGTTCGACGTCCACCAGCCACTGATCGTCTTTCTCGATGTGAAGATGCCGGGGCTGAACGGCGTCGAGGCGGCCCGCTCGATCGCGCGCCGCGCCGAGATCGTCTTCGTCACCGCGCACGAGCAGTACGCGGTGCAGGCATTCGCGCACGGTGCGATCGACTATCTGGTGAAGCCGTTCGATGCCGAGCGTCTCGCCGACACGGTGCAGCGGCTGCAGGAGCGGATCGCGCGCCCGCGCGATCCGGGAGGGACCGCGCTCGACGCGGTGCTCGAGGAGCTGTCAGTCGAATTGAAGCGCCGCGCCGACGCCGCGGGCTCGCGCCACCTGCAGTGGATTAAGGCATCCGTCGGCAGCAGCGTGCGCCTGATCCCGGTCGAGCAGATCGCGTTCCTGCGCTCCGACGAGAAATACACGCTGGTCGTCTGGGACGGCGGCGAAGCGCTGATCCGCAAGCCGATCCGGGAGCTCGCCGACGAGCTCGATCCGGTCTCGTTCGCGCAGATTCATCGTTCGGTGATCGTCAATCTGCGCCAGGTCGCGCAGGTCGACCGCGGCGTCAACGAGACCGCCGAGGTCCGCCTGAAGGGCCGTACCGACGTGCTGCCGGTGAGTCGCAGCTTCGTCCACGTGTTCCGGCAGATGTGAAGGTCGCCGGCACTCACTGCCGGGTCGGCTTCGCGCCGACTTCGACGTCGCTGCGCGCGGCGATCACCGCGGCCGGGCGCCGGCCGGTGACCTCGACGGTCGGCAGCGCGACGGCGCTCGCCTCGACGGCGTGGCGCGGCGCCGGCCGGTCGAGCCCGAACATCGCCGAGCCGATCGCGGCGGTCCCGCCGGCCAGCAGCATGAAGGTCAGTGCGGCGGAGAAGATGCGTTCGGTCATGGTCGGCTCCCTTGAGTCGGCAGCGCGGGTTCGGCTGCGTTGGAGCGAACTTTAGGAACCCGAGCGCTGCCGGGAAAGCGGTATGCGACGAAGCGCGGCTTTGCGGCGACGGACTGCCGATGGCGCGAATGAGCCGGCGCCGCGGCGCGCTCAGACGGGCTCGGACTGGCGGCTTTCGTCGAACAGCGACTGGCGGAAGACCTCGGTTTCGTCGGCCCGGTCGTTGATCGCCCAGACCTGCAGCGCCCGCGCCGACATCGGCTTCGCGAACAGGAAGCCCTGCATCTCGTCGCATTCCATGTCGATCAGGATCTGCTGCTGGCGCTTGTTCTCGACGCCCTCGGCAACGACCTTCAGGCCGAGCGCGTGGGCGAGCTTGATCACCGCGTCGACGACGGCGCGCGCATCGGCGCTGTTCTCGAGGTCGGTGACGAAGCTGCGGTCGATCTTCAGTTCCTCGGCCGGGAGCTTGCGCAGATAGCTGAGGCTCGAGTAGCCGGTGCCGAAGTCGTCGATCGACAGATGCGTGCCGAGCTCGCCGAGGCGGCGGAACGTCTCCTGCGTCGCCTTCGTGTCTTCCATCGCCGCGGTCTCGGTGATCTCGCAGGTCAGCAGCGACGCATGGATCCGGTGTCGCTGCAGCGAATCGGTGATGCGCTCGACGATGTCGTCCTGGCGCATCTGGTGCGCCGACAGGTTGATCGCGACGCGCATCCGCAGGCCCTTGTCGCGCCACGCGCGGGCCTGGCGGCAGGCGTCCTCGATGACCCAGTTGCCGACCGCGACGATCAGGCCGAAGCGCTCGGCGATCGGGATGAAGACGCCGGGCAGGATGGTGCCGCGCGTCGGATGGCGCCAGCGCAGCAGGGCCTCGGTGGCGGTGACCTTGCCGCTCGCGACGTCGATCTTCGGCTGATAGAGCAGCTCGAACTCGTTGTTCTGCAACGCCTTGCGCAGATCGCGCAGCAGATCGAACTGGCGCTCCGCGTCGGCGTCCATCGTCGGCGAATAGAAGCAGTGACGCGAGCCGCCGGCGCGCTTCGACGAGTACATCGCCGCATCGGCGCGGGCGATCAGCTTGCCGTGACTGCAGCCGTCGGGATAGAGCGAGATGCCGACCGAGCACGAGATGATGACCTCGCGCTCGTCGACCGTGTACGGATGGCTCAGCGCGGCGATCAGCCGGGTCGCGACCGGCACGAGCGATTCTTCGGTGTCGACGTCCGACAGCAGCAGCAGGAACTCGTCGCCGCCGACGCGCGCGACGACGTCCTTGCCGCGCGACTGCGCGTTCAGGCGCTGGCCGACCTGCTCGAGGACCCGGTCGCCGACGCTGTGGCCATAGGTGTCGTTGACCGGCTTGAAGCCGTCGAGGTCGATGAAGAACAGCGCGAGCCGGCTCGATTTCGCATCGGCCCGCATCGCCGCGGCGGCGAGGCGTTCCTCGAAATAGAGCCGCGTCGGCAGCTTGGTCAGGTTGTCGACGGTCGGCGCCGGCTTCGCGATCGCGCGGCGCGCCGTGGCGTTGTCCTCGTCGCCGGCCGCGCGCAGCGCGCCGACAAGCAGCAGCGCCATCAGCAGCAGGCCGACGAGCAGCAGCGCCTCGGGCCAGACCGAGCCCGGGATGCCGGCGCTGGCCGCTTGCGGCGTCGATGCCGCGGTCGCGAGCAGCGCCGCGAGGGCGAGCGCGAGCGCACCGCGCAGCGCCTTTTCCTTGCGTCCGGCCTTGAACTGGAGGTTCAAGCCGATCAGCGCGGCCGCTCCGAGCGCCGTCGCGATGGCCGAGCTCCAGACTTCGGACCCGCTGCCGGTCATGAATTGTGGCGTCGTGACGAGCGCATGGCCGTAGGCCGTCAGCATCGTCGCCGAGCCGAGAGCGACGAATGCGGCGCGCGTCGTCCGTGACGCCGCGTCGGCGCCGAGCCGGGCGAGCAGCGCCAGCGCGAACGCGACCGGCCAGGCGAGATCGGTCAGCGCGAACGAATCGGATGGAGTCGCGAGCGCGGCGCCGAGATGGCCGGGCCACCACAGGCCGCAGGTCGCCAGCGTCAATGCGCAGGCCTTCAGCGCCCACGACAACGTCGACGATCGATTGGGCGCAGCGGCACTGACCTCGGGACCGAGCCAGAGCAATGCGGCGCTGATCACACAACCTGCGGTCCAGAACATGGGCGACTGTCTACGTAGGTGTCAAAGGATAGGCGCGCGGATCGGCCGGGGCGGCCGGTCCGAAGCCGCAAACCCTCCCGACGCGAGCGCCGACATGAATGCGATTTCGGATATTGCGCCGGCGCCTTGAGCCTTGTCGGCCAGGCAGCCGCGCTTCGTGCGTCGCGCTCGTCGATACAGGCAAGAAAATCACGTTCGGCGCGGTGGCGCCGGCCGCGGCGGCGTGGTCAGATCGGCGCGGTCCGGACCAGCAGCCACGCGAGTGCGGCGCCGCTGACCAGCGGACGCAGCCGCGTGCGCACCGTCGCGTGGTACGCGTTCAGCCACTCGATCTCGTCGGCGCGGAGCAGTTCGCGCTCGATGCAGCGCGTGTCGATCGGGCACAAGGTCAGGGTCTCGAACTCGAGGAACTCGCCGAATTCGCTCGACGTTGCCGGTGCGGCCGGAATGTTCAGCACGAGGTTCTCGATCCGCACGCCCCATTGCCCCGGGCGGTACAGCCCCGGTTCGATGCTCGTGATCATTCCCGGCTCCATCGCCATCGCCGGCTCTGGCAGCGCGCGCGAGATCGTCTGGGGCCCTTCGTGCACGTTCAGGAAATAGCCGACGCCGTGACCGGTGCCGTGGCCGTAGTCGAGACCGTGCTCCCAGAGTGGCGCACGGGCGATCGCATCGAGCATCGG
Organism: Caldimonas sp.; assembly: GCA_040006015.1. Classification (GTDB taxonomy): domain Bacteria; phylum Pseudomonadota; class Gammaproteobacteria; order Burkholderiales; family Burkholderiaceae_C; genus Schlegelella_A. The sequence continues at coordinate 4,600 of JBDTXV010000011.1, read as the reverse complement.
CGACAGCGTGCCGCGGGGGAATCGCGTCCGGCTCAACGCCAGCGTGCCTTTCAGCACCAGCGTGTAGTCGCGCCGCTGCGCGCTGCTTACGACGCCGATCGGCCAGACCCGGGTGATGTCGGTCGTGCCGCCGAGGTATTGCGCGCCGGAGTCGATCAGCAGCAGGCCGTCGCCTTCGATCAGCGCATGCGAGGCCGGCGTCGCGCGGTAGTGCGGCATCGCACCGTTGGCGTTGAAGCCGGCAATCGTGTTGAACGAGAGACCGACGAAGCCGGGCCGCTGCGCGCGCGCCGCGCCGAGCTTCTCGTCGATCGTCAGCTCGGTGATCGGCTCCTGCCGCAGCCTGTCGGCGAGCGCCGCCTCGAACCAGGCGTAGAACTCGCACATCGCGGCGCCGTCCTGCGCCATCGCGTCGCGCACGTGCGCGGCCTCTTCGGCGCTCTTGCGGCTCTTCAGCAAGGTGCTCGGATTGATCGCTTCGATCAGCGCGACGCTCGCGTGCTCGCGCAGCCCGAGCGTGATGCGCCGCGGGTCGACGAGCAGCGCGGCATCGGCCGGCAGCGCGGCGAGCGCCTGGGCGGCCTGCGCGTACGGCGCGAGCCGCACGCCGTCGGCGGCGAGGCGCTGCGCCAGCGCGGCATCGATCTTGTCGGCGCCGACGAAGAGCGTCGCGTCGCGTGCCGACAGCAGCAGGTGCGCGAGGAAGACCGGGTTGTAGCTGACGTCGGCGCCGCGCAGGTTCAGGATCCACGCGACGTCGTCGACGGTCGAGACGAAATGGTGGCTCGCGCCGGCCTGCGCGATCAGCACGCGCACCCGCGCCAGCTTCGCGGTGCGGGAGAGCGGCGCCTGCGGCGCGAGATGCTCGTAGACCGGCGCTGCCGGCAGCTCGGGTCGCTCGGGCCAGACTTCGGCGAGCACGTCGAAGTCGGTGCGCAGCGCGATGCCGGCGCCATCGAGCGCGGCGCGCAAGGTCGACGCGGCGGCGAGGCCGAGCACGCTGCCGTCGACGCCGGCCGCGTCGCCGCGCTTCAGATGGTGAGCGAGCCACTCGACGTGACGGGTCGACGCGCCGGTCGGAATCTTCACGAGGTCGATGCCGCTGCCGGCGAGCTCGGCCTCGGCCTGGCCCCAGTAGCGGCTGTCGGCGAAGAGGACGGCCGTGTCGAGTGCGACGACCAGCGTCCCCATCGACCCGGTGAATCCCGAGAGCCACTGCCGGCCCTGCCAGCGCTCCGGCAGGTATTCGGAGAGGTGCGGATCGCTCGACGGCACCAGCACCGCGGCGAGGCCGTTGCGATGCAGCGCATCGCGGACCTTCTCGATGCGCAGGCGGAACGGGGAGGTGCGGGTGTCCATCGTATCGGCTCCGGTTTCGCGAATCGGCGCCGGCATCGCGATTCAGGCTCGGCGTCGTGGCACACCCGATTCTAGGAGGCACCGTCGGGCCCGCCGGCCGGCGGTTCGGCGACGACCCGCGCGCTGCGCTCGTACGTCATGTAGGCCCAGGCCCAATCGACCATCACGGTCAGGCGGTTGCGGAAGCCGATCAGGAAGTAGATGTGCGCGAAGAGCCAGAACAGCCAGGCCGCGAAGCCGGCGAAGCGGATCGCGCCGATGCCGGGGACGCTGAGGTCGACGATCGCGGCCTTGCGGCCGACCGTCGCGAGGTTGCCGTAGTCGGTGTAATGGAACGCCCGCGTCGGTTCGCCGCGCAGGCGGCGCAGCAGGTTCTGCGCCGCGGTGCGTCCCATCTGCTTCGCGCTCGGGCTGACGCCGGGGACCGGGCGCGGCTCGCCCTTGCCGTAGCTGAGCGCGGCCGCGAGGTCGCCGACGACCGCGATCTCGGGATGCCCCGGCAGGCTCAGATCGGCCTCGACCGCGACGCGTCCGGCGCGGTCGACGCTCGCGCCGGTCGTCGCACCGAGCATGCGGCCTAGCGGTGAGCCGGCGACGCCGGCGGCCCAGATCACGGTCTTCGCTGCGACGCGCTCGGTGCGCACGCCGGCGCCGTCGCGTGCTTCGTAGCTGACGCCGTGGGCATCGATGCCGGTCACCTTGCAGCCGGTACGCACGTCGACGCCGAGGCGCGCGAGCTGCTGCGTCGCGCGCTGCGAAAGCTTCGGCACGAATGCGCCGAGGATGCGCTCGGCGCCGACCAGCAGCACGACGCGCGTGTGATACGGATCGATGCGGCGGAATTCGCCGCGTAAGGTGTGGCGCGCGATCTCGGTCATCGTGCCGGCCATCTCGACGCCGGTCGGACCGCCGCCGATGATCACGAAGGTCAGCCAAGGCTCGCGCGCGGCCGGCTCGGTGCAGCGCTCGGCATGCTCGAACGCGCCGATGACCTTCGCGCGGATCGTGAACGCGTCGGCGAGCGTCTTCAGCCCCGGTGCGTGCATCGGCCAATCGGCGTGGCCGAAGTAGCTGTGGGTCGAACCGGCCGCGACGATCAGATGGTCGTAGGCGAGCGTGTTGCCGCCTCCCGGCTCGTCGGGACGATCGAGGACGACCCACCGCTCCGCGGTGTCGATCGCGGTCACGTGGCCCTGCAGGATCGTCAGGTTGCCGCGCCGCATCTCGGCGCGCAGCGCATGCCGTATCGGCGCGCTGACCGCCGGCGCACTCAAGCCCGCGGTCGCGACCTGGTACAGCAGCGGCTGGAACAGATGGTGATTGGTGCGGTCGACGACGGTGATCTCGACCGCAGCCTTCGACAGCGCGCGCACCGCTTCGATGCCGCCGAAGCCGCAGCCGATCACGACGACCCGTGGCAGCGTCGAGCTCATGTCCGGCTCGTGCGCGACCGGTGCCCCGCGCCGGCTGCTTCGATGCGGTCGCGGCGCCGCGTCGCCCGCACTCTCATGCGGCGCTTCCGGGGGCCGCTTCCGCAACACCGGCCGCCGTGCGCAGCCGATTGCCGACCATCTGGATGTGGGTGCGCAGCGAGTACAGCTCGTCGGCGTAGCTGAGCGGCACCGTCACGCGCTCGACCTTCTGCTCGATCGCTTCGAGCTCGCGCAGCAGCTCGTCGGCCGAGCGCGTGCCGATCGCGTCCTCGACGCCACGCAGCTGCCCGTACCAGCGGAAGATGCGCGAGCGCACGCGGAACTCGTACAGCGGCGGCACCGTTCGCGACAGCGGGATCAGCACCGCGATCAACGTCACGAGCACCGGCCACATCCGGTCGATCAGGTTCGCGAGCCAGAACGGCAGATAGCGTTGCAGCAGCGGCGGGCCGTTCTGGTAATAGCGCTGCGCCTCCTTCGCGAGCGGCCGTTCGGTGTTCAGAGCGCTCGGGAATTCGCCCTTGCGCTGGAACCAGCCGGAACCGCCGTGGACCTGCTGCGCCGCCTGCACGAAGAGCTGGATCAGCGCCGGATGCGTGGTCTTGCGCGCGACCAGCGTCGCGGTCGGCGCGACCAGGCGCACGTCCTGCGGCGGCACGTCGCGCGCGAGATCGACGACACCGCGCGGCAGCACGACCGGGCTCAGGAACGCGAAGCGCCGCGCATACGCGTCAGCCTGCGCGAAGCTGTAGAGCTGGATCCCCGGCGTCTGCAGCAGCATCTGCACCATCAGCGATTCGGGCGCCGATGCGAACACCAGCGCATCGATCTCGCCGCCGAGCAGCGCGACGACGGCCGGCGTCTGCGCCAGCCGCACCAGGGTCAGCGCGGTCGGGTCGATCCGGTTCGCTTCGATCAGCTTCAGCATCAGGTTCGGCACGCCGCTGCCGGGCGCACCGATGTTGAGGCGCCAGCCGGCGAGTTGCGGCAGGTTCGACAAGGTCGGCGCACCGAGCAGGCGCTGCGCGGCATCGCTTCGATAGAACAGCCAGACCGGCTCGTAGAACAGGCTGCCGAGCGAGACCAGCGCCGGGTCGGTCGCATCGTCGGCATGCGGCTCGTCGGCCGCGCCGCCCTGCACGAACGCGACGTCGACGCCGGACTTCGGATCGTCGAGCAGGCGCAAGTTCTCGGCCGCGCCCTGCGTGCTGCGCAGCTCGACCGTGATGCCGTGTTCCTTCAGCGCCTGCACGTAGCGCTTGCCGAACTCGGCGTAGGCGCCCTGGTCCGGCCCGGTCGCGAGGACGACGCGGTTCGGCGGTGTCGGATCGAGCATCCAGTACGCGAGCGCGAGCAGCGCGACCGCGATCACGATGAACGGTCCGCCGGTCGCGAGCAGGTCGCGGAACGACAGCAGGGTGTGACGCAGCGTGGCGGGCATCGGCATCGGTCCGGAGAAGTCGCCGACGATAGCGCGGTCGCAGGCGCTATCCTTTTTCGCTGCGTGGGCCGGTTCGAGGCCCGCTCCCAACCCCTGATTCGAGACGATCGATGCGCCTGCTGCTGGTGGAAGACGACCGCATGATCGGCGAGAGCCTGCGCAGCGCGCTGCGCCTCGAAGGCCACGCGGTCGACTGGGTCCGTGACGCGTCCGCCGCCGACTCGACCCTCGCGAGCGAGCGCTTCGACCTGGTGCTGCTCGATCTCGGTCTGCCGCCCGGTACGAATCCGTCTTCGACTTCGGTGCTGCGCGATGGCCTCGACGTGCTGCGCGCCTTGCGAAATCGCCACGATGCCACGCCGGTGAT
>JBDTXV010000010.1:0-15523 GCA_040006015.1 Caldimonas sp. | reverse complement strand
GCACCGGCTGCATGATGCCCTGCGCCTTGATGCTCTCGGCGAGCTCGTAGAGCGCCCCCTCGTCCATCCGCGTGCGCGGCTGGTATTTGCCCGCCTGCAATTGCGCGAGCGGCAATGTGTGCGGCGTGCCGTCGGCCGTCGTGCCCGCGTTTTCGCCGGCTTCGCGAACGCGCGGGCCGAGGAGTGCTTCGAGACCGAGACCGAGACCCTTGGGTTTTTTCGTCGCCATCGCAGGATTGTCCGCGATCACCCTGTCCGGTTCGATCCGACGAGAACTCTGCGCCGCGCGCAGGCCCTGCCCGGACTTCGCTGGCCTCGCGAGCGACGCATGCGGCAGAAGTCTGGCTTATGCTGGGGCCCGTAATCGGGAGTCGAGATGAAATACACCGTGTTCGTCGATGGCCAGGAGGGCACCACCGGCCTGCGCATTCACGAGTACCTGGCGAGACGCGACGATGTGGAAGTGCTGCGAATCGCCGCCGACAAGCGCAAGGACGATGCAGAACGCGCACGCCTGCTCAATGCGGCCGACGTCGCCTTCCTCTGCCTCCCCGATGCGGCTGCTCGCGCCGCGGTCGCCCTGGTGACGAACACCAACACGTGCCTGATCGATGCCAGCACCGCTCATCGCACCGCACCAGGATGGGTCTTCGGTCTGCCCGAATTGGCGCCGGGGCAACGCGATCGCATCCGTGCAGGCAAGCGCATCGCGAATCCGGGGTGCCATTCGTCCGGATTCATTCTGCTGCTGCGCCCATTGGTCGACGTCGGATTGGTGCCCGCTTCGACCGCCACGTCGGCAACATCGATCACCGGATATTCGGGGGGTGGTCGGAAGATGATCGAGCAATACGAGGCCGGCGGTGACCGCAGGCTCGACGCGCCGCTGCCTTACGGACTGAGCTTGGCGCACAAGCATGTGCCGGAGATGGCGACGCATAGCCGCTTGAGCGTCAACCCGATCTTCATGCCGATCGTCGGCAACTTCTATAAGGGGCTGACCGTGTCGGTGCCGCTGCAACTGTCGACCCTTGGCGGATGCACGCCGGAACAGCTCCATCGGGCGCTCGTCGCGCACTATGACGGCGAAGCCTTCATCAGAGTCAAGCCGCTGCGTGATCCGGCGACGTTGGAAAGTACTTACTTCGATGTACAGGCTTGCAACGACACGAATTTTGTCGACCTGTTCGTTTTCGCTAGCGATACCCAAGCGATCCTGATGGCGCGGCTGGACAATCTGGGCAAGGGTGCGAGCGGCGCTGCGGTGCAAACGATGAATGTGCACCTCGGTCTGGATGAGAGGCGAGGCTTATAAGCGTGCGAATTCGCGGACCCGCTCTCAACAGGGGCTAACCCCGGCCAACTGGCGCCAAGGCTGCCCAAGCCTCGAAGCGGGGACCGACAGGTGGCCCGGGCATGCCCCGAAAACCAACGATCGACTCAGGGCGCGACGACTTCTTCAGTGGTGCGCAGAGCATCGACGCGCTGCGCCATTTCGCGCGCAAACTCGAGAAACGCCTGCGCCCCTTTCGATGTCGGGTCGAAAACCAAACCCGGCAGCCCGTAGCTCGGCGCCTCGGCCAAGCGGACGTTGCGCGGTATCACCGCGTTGAACACCTTTTCGCCGAAGTGCGCCTTCAGTTGCTCGCTGACCTGCTGCTGCAGCGTGATGCGCGCGTCGAACATCACCCGCAACAGCCCGATGACCTTCAGGTCCGGATTCAAATTCGCATGAACCTGGCGAATCGTATTGACCAGATCGCTCAATCCTTCGAGCGCGAAATACTCGCACTGCATCGGCACGACGACGCCGTCGGCACAACACAGGCCGTTCAGCGTCAGCAAGCTCAGGCTCGGCGGGCAGTCGATCAGCACGATCTCGTACCCGGTCTTGCAGGTCGCAAGGGCGTCGCGGAGGCGCCTTTCGCGGCGCTCGAGGTCGACGAGCTCGACCTCGGCGCCGGCCAGTTCTCGATTCGCTCCGACGACGTCGTAGCCCGCCTTGTCGCTGCGTTGCCGCACTTCCGTGATCGACGCGTTTTCGAGCAGGACGTCGTAGACGCTCAGCTCCAAGTCACGCTTGTCGATTCCGGACCCCATCGTCGCATTGCCTTGCGGATCCAGATCGATGACAAGGACGCGGCGCCCGATGCGGCTCAAACCCGCGGCCAGGTTGACCGTCGTCGTCGTCTTGCCGACGCCGCCCTTCTGGTTGGCGATGCAAAAAACTTGGGCCATGTGGGGGTCCGGGTTGATCGTGGGCTCGGTTCGTAGGACTTTGCGTGCTTGGGCCAGCGGAGTCAGCGAACTCGCGCCCAGACCAAACACCTTTCCGCCGCGAGCCCTGGGACATCAAGCTGTTCCACGTGAAACACCGAGATGTCTTGCGGCAACTCCGCGATCTCGTCTCTCGGAACCTTGCCCTTCATGGCCATCCAGACACCACCTCCGGGCGATAGAACGTGCCGTGTGGCGCCGACGAAATCCGATAGGGACGCGAAGGCGCGGGAAACGACGACGTCGAACAGGGGCCGCTCCACGCTCTCGATTCTTGCTTGCACCGAGCTCAGGTTACGGAGTTCCAGCTCCGCCGCCACTTGGCGCACGAAGGCCGCTTTCTTGCCGATGGCGTCAACGCAGCACACCTGTGCGTCAGGCAGCGCGATAGCGATCAGCGCCCCCGGAAGTCCACCGCCGCTGCCGACGTCGACGACCGAGCGCGCCCCTTCGGGCACCTGTCGTCTCAGGGGCTCGACCACCGCAAGGCAGTCCAGAAGATGATGGGTCAGCATTCGGCCTCGATCGCGCAGCGCCGTGAGGTTGTAGATTGCATTCCAGCGCAGCAGCAGGTCGAGATAGCCCTGGAGAGAGCACAGCTGGGATTCGTTCAAGTGCAATCCAAGCGCCTCGCAACTCGCCGCCAGATCGGCACCCGTTGCGTGTTCGTGGACGCGCGAAAGCGCCATCCTCAGGCCGCGGCGTCTTCGACGCTGACGCTTTTTTCGAGCTCTGGGCGTCGGCTCTTCTTCAGGAAGACCTTCAACAGTGAGATCGCCGCCGGCGTCACGCCGGGCAAGCGACTCGCGTCGCCGAGCGTCGCCGGGCGTCTACGACCCAGAACCTGCCGAACTTCGAAGGACAGCGCCGTGACCTTCGAATAATCGAAGTCGTCCGGGACTACGACTTGAGCATCTCCACTTGACCGCTCCACCGCCGCTCGCTGACGCTCGACGTAGCCGGCGTACTTGATTGCGATTTGGGCTTGATCGACCACCGCGTCCGCCAAGTCCATTCCATGCAATACGCGCAACGTTTCACGTGAAACAGCCCCGTCGCCATGGGCCAGGCGGTCCAGCCCGGCGACCGCGTCGTACTCGACGCCGGGACGGCGCAGCAACTCCGCCAGCGTGTACTCCCGCTCGATTCCCTGCCCCAGCAACCGTACGGCGTCTGCCCGCGAAACGCTCACTGGTCCGATCCGCGTCGCCGAGAGTCGGCGCGTTTCGGCAGACACCGCGTCGCGCTTCGTGCGGAACGCGTCCCACCGCCGGTCGTCGACAAGGCCGAGCTCGCGTCCGATCGGCGTCAGCCGGGCGTCGGCGTTGTCCTCGCGCAATTGCAGCCGGTATTCGGCGCGGCTCGTGAACATCCGATAAGGCTCGGTCACGCCCTTGCTGACCAGGTCGTCGACGAGTACGCCCAGGTACGCTTCGTCGCGGCGCGGTATCCATGGCGCCTCGCCCCGGACGCTGCGAACCGCGTTGATGCCGGCGAACAAGCCCTGCGCAGCGGCCTCCTCGTAGCCGGTCGTCCCGTTGATCTGGCCGGCGAAAAAAAGCCTTCCGATCGCCATCGTTTCGAAGCTCGGCTTCAGCGCGCGCGGATCGAAGTAGTCGTACTCGATCGCATACCCCGGTCGCAGGATGTGCGCTCGCTCCAGCCCGGCGATCGACCGCACTGCGGCAAGCTGCACATCGAACGGCAGCGACGTCGAAATTCCGTTCGGATAAAACTCGGTCGTCGTCAGGCCCTCGGGCTCGAGAAAGATCTGGTGCGAGAGACGGTCCGGGAAGCGGTTGACCTTGTCTTCGAGACTCGGGCAGTAGCGCGGCCCGACACCTTCGATGACGCCGGTGAACATCGGACTGCGCGCGAACCCAGAGCGAACGATTTCGTGTGTCCGCTCGTTCGTTTGCGTGATCCAGCACGGGATCTGCCGAGGATGCGATGCCGCGTCGCCGAGAAACCCGAACACCGGCACGCGGCCTTGCGCGCCTGCTCCGGCCCCATCACCGGGCTGCTCTGCGAGCTTCGAAAAATCGATGGTCCGACCGTCGATCCGCGGCGGCGTGCCGGTCTTCAAGCGCCCCTGCGGCAGTTTGAGCTCCTTCAGTCGCGCCGAAAGAGTCACCGCGGTCGGGTCGCCGGCGCGGCCCGCAGCATGGTGGCAGAGGCCGACGTGCACCTTGCCGTCGAGAAAAGTCCCGGCGGTCAGGATCACCGACCAGCTCCTAAAGCGAATGCCCACTTGCGTGATTGCCCCCGCCACGCGGTCGCCTTCGACGATCAAATCATCACAAGCGGCCTGAAAGAGCCAGAGATTGACCTGCCCCTCGACGCGCCGCCGGACTGCCGCGCGATACAGCACGCGATCGGCCTGGGCCCGAGTCGCACGAACGGCTGGGCCTTTCGAGCCGTTCAGGATGCGGAAATGAATCCCGGCCTCGTCCGCCGCCGCCGCCATCGCGCCGCCGAGGGCATCGATCTCCTTGACCAGATGGCCCTTGCCGATGCCGCCGATCGATGGATTGCAGCTCATCTGTCCGAGCGTCTCGATGTTGTGGGTCAACAGCAGCGTCGATGCGCCCATCCGGGCGGCGGCAAGCGCGGCCTCGGTGCCGGCATGGCCGCCGCCTATCACGATGACATCGAACTCCTGCGGAAACAACATCGCTGCCTCTTTATTCAGCAGCTAGATTGTACGGACCCAGGCAGGTCACGCGATCGTCAGGGCCGGCGCGACTTTCTTTCCGGTCCTGCCGGTCCTGCTGTCGCGGCGCGCGACATCTCGGTGTGCGCAATCCCGTCTTCGAGATAGCGCGCGCCGACGATGACGAAACCGGCCTCGGCATAGAAACGTTCGAGTCGGGACTGCGCAGAAATCCGGATCGCCTGTCCGGGCCAGAAGGTCGCGCAGGCGGCGATCGCCCGGCGCACGAGCTCGCGTCCGAGTCCGCTCCCGCGCGCCGCGCTGATCGTCAGCACGCGGCCGATCGACGGCTCGACGTATTTGCAGCCAGGGTCGAGCAGCCGCGCGTAGGCAAACGGCAAGCGCTCCCCGCTCGACCAGGCCGCCAGGTGGTACGCCTGCTCATCGTAGCCGTCAACGTCGAGGTAGATGCACTGCTGCTCGACCGCAAAGACCTGCTGACGCGCCGCATAGATGTGCTGCAGCTCGACGACATTCAGCTCGGCGAAGCGCACGCAGCGCCAATGCAGCTGCACGCCGTGAACGTGCGCCGGCTTCGCTGCGGTGCCGCCGTCGATGGCGGCGCTGTCGTCCGTATCGACACTCATTTGAGAACGGCGCTGCGTAGCATGCGAGCGACGTAGCAAAGGCCCGCCGCGCTCACCAACACACAGACCACGAGCGGAATCAACACCTGCGCCGCGCCGAAATCCTCGCCTTTCAAGACGCGCGTCATCAGCATGTTCTGCGCCAGCGCGGGAACCCAAAGCTGCCACGGCGCCTCGGCGCCCGGATTGAAAAGGGTCACGAGCGGAAGCAGCGAGACGCCGAGCACGACGAGAGCCGAGCTCGCCTGCGCTTCCTTGAACGTGCGGCAGCGGATCGCGACGCCCATCAGCACCGACGAAAGCGCAGCCGCGAACGGCAGCAACACCGCGAGGAAGAGGAGCGCTTCGCGCGGGCCGTACTGGAACATCGCGGCGAGCGTATCGCTGCGCAGCAGCCACTGCGCCGGCATGAAGCTGAGCGAGCTCAGCACCGCGATCAGCATCGCGACACTCGCGACGGCGCCCCACTTGCCGACGACGATCGCCCACCGCTGCGCGGGATTCATCAGCAACGGCTCGAGCGATCCGCGCTCGCGCTCGCCGGCCGTCGTGTCGAGCGCCGCGTTGAGCGCGCCGTACAGCACCGCCATCATCACGAAAAAAGGAAGTATTCCGGTGAACTGCGTCGCCCGAGTCTGCACGTTCGCCAGATCGCGACTTTCGATCTGCACCGGCTCGAGCAGATCGAGCGAGACGCCGCGCAAAGCAAGGCTCAGCGTCGCGCGCTCGCGTCCGAAGGCCTCGAGCAGGCGTTCGATGCGCCGCGCGCTCGACTGCGAACGCTGGTTCGCGCTGTCCGAGACGATCTCGACGATCGGCATCTCGCCGCGCAACAGCGCAGCCTCGAAATCCTTCGGCACGACGACGACCGGATCGCCGAAACGCGCGCTGCGCAACTGCGCTTCGAAATCTAGCGGCGCCGCCTTGACGCTGTACGTCTGGCGCTCGAGGAAGTTCTGCAACGTCGGCGCGTGCTCGAGCCCGTACAGGTAGATCTCCCGCTTCTCGGCCGTCACCTCCACCGTCGCCACCAGCGACGAGACCGCGACCAAGACCAGCGGCCCGAGCAGAACCGACGAGATCAGCACCATCAGCAAGGTGCGTCGATCACGCAACGCGTCGACGATCTCCTTGCGCAGCACGACCGCGATCGCGGCGAGGCTAACCATCGGCAGCGACGTCTTGCGCCCCCAGCGGCGATTGCAACGGGGCCGGCGTCGGCGACGAATCCCGGCGCTCCGAATGCGCTCGCGCCGACGCCTCCGGCGGCGAGGCGATGCGAGCCGTCGCGGCCCGCGCCGAATCGAAGGCGAGGCGGACGAACGCCTCTTCGAAATCGTTCTCGCCGGTGCGCTCGAGCAGCTCGGCAACCGTTCCCGCGGCGACGGTGCGCCCCCGTGCGACGACGACGACCTGGTCGCACAGCCGCTCGACCTCCTGCATGATGTGCGTCGAGAACAGGATGCATTTGCCACCGCCGTCCGGCCCGCGCAGCCAGCGCAGGCTTTCGCGCAACGCGCGGGTCGCGAGCACGTCGAGGCCGTTGGTCGGCTCGTCGAGGACGATGTTGGCCGGGTCGTGGACGAGCGCGCGCGCCAGCGCGGTCTTCATCCGCTCGCCCTGGCTGAATCCTTCGGTGCGCCGCTCGAGCAACGGCTTCATGTCGAGCGTCTCGGCCAGGCTCTCGGCGCGCGCATGCGCGGCGTCGCGGCTCATCCCCTGCAACGCGCCGTAGTAGACGATGTTCTCGCGCGCGCTCAGGCGCGGATAGAGGCCGCGCGCATCCGATAACACGCCCATCCGCGCGAGCGCGGCGCGCGGCGCGCGCCTGACATCGATGCCGTCGACGAGCAGGGTGCCGGCGTCCGGCTCGATCAGGCCGGCCAGCATTCGCAGCGTCGTCGTCTTGCCGGCGCCGTTCGGGCCGAGCAATCCGGTGATGCAGCCGTCGGCGGCAGTGAATGCAACGTCGGCGACGGCTTGTATGCCGGCTGCGGCCTCGTTCTCCGGACGGCCGTCGAGCGTTCCGCTCGGCGCGTGACCTGCGAATCGACCGCTGCCCGGAACGGGCCGGCCCTGTCGACTTCGCGACGCGCCGAAACGCTTCGCCAGGCTCTCGACGACGATCATTGCGCCGGCTCCAGGGCCGAAGCGACGGGCCGGAATGCGAACGGGCGCGGAATCCGCGTGATGCAGCTCGCGTCGAGCGCGGTCGCCGCGGCATCTTCGGCCGCGTCGATGAACCGGAAGACCAGCTCGCGCATGCAGCCGATCCCGATCACGCCGTGCCCCGCATTAGGGACGACGAGATGGCGCGCGAGCGGTCCGAGCGCGAGTGCGATGCGGGCGCCGTGGCGCGGCGGCGTCGCCGGATCCAGCCCGCCGCTCAGCAGAAGCGCCGGCGACGAACTGCGGCCGACCTCGTAGAACGCCGGCGGCACGTCGCCGCGCGGCCAATCGGCGCAGACGCGCGCATAGAGCTGCGCGAATTCAGAGCCGAAATCCGGGCCGGGCCGGTCGGATGCGGTCGAAAGCCGCGGCATGTCTTCGGCGCAGACGACGCTGAAGTGCATCCCCATCGCGAGCTGCGCGCCCTTGCGCGACGAAAGGAGCGCGGCGAGGCCGACCAGCGCTTCGTAGCGTCCATGAGCTGCCGCATCGATCGCGGCCGGCAGCGCCGCCGCGAACGCCGGGAGATAGAGCGGCCCACGAACTGCGCCGATCAGCATCTCGCGACTCAGCAGCAGCCGTTCGGGCGCGCCGGTCAGCGCGTCCGGCGCGACGACCGCCTTCGGCAGACTGCCGAGCAGCGCATGCCAATCGACGCGCAAAGTCGGATATGCGCGTGAGCAGGCCGCTTCGTGCTCGCAAGCGGCGAGCGCGGCATCGAAGGCCGCCTGGCCGTCGGTCGAGAAGCTGGCCGGCAGCACCATGTCGGGCGGAACGACCCCGTCGAGAACGCTGCGCCGCACCGCACCCGGGAACTGACGCTGGTATTCGAGCGCGGCGCGCGTGCCGTACGAAGCGCCGATCAGGTTGATTCGCGCGTAGCCGAGCTCGCGGCGCACCGCGTCGAGATCCTGCATCGCGAGCGTTGTCGTGAAGAAGCGCAATCCGTCGGCGCCGCCGACGTATGGGAGCTTCTCGAGCTTCGCGCGACAGCGCGCGAGCAGCGCGATCTGGCGCTCCGGATCGGACGCATCGCTGAGCGGCTCGCGCCGCGTGGCGTCGCACTCGAGCGGCGCCGACTTGCCGGTGCCGCGCTGATCGACGAAGACGATGTCGCGCCGATTGTTCAGACGCGCGAAGAGCGGCATCACGAGCGGCGCGACCGCGATCGCGCTCTGCCCCGGGCCGCCGGCGAGGAGGAAGACCGGGTCGGCGATCTTGCGCCGCGCCATCGCCGGCACGACGACGTAATGCACGCCGACATGCAATCCGTTCGGACGCGCCGGGTCGAGCGGGCGGCGGATCGATCCGCACTGCACGCTGTTCGCGAGTCCGGCGACCCGACACTCGGTCAGCACCGGCTCGGCGCGCGCGAGCGCATACGAGGCGGCCGACGTCAACGCAATCAGCGCAGCCGCAACACGAGACCGATACGACATGCGACGCGCTTCGGCCGCTATTCGCCGAGCGCCCGCTTCAGCTCACCGCTCTCGATCTGCTTGCCGAGCTCGTCGGCGCCGCCGATCAGCACGCCTTTGACGAACACCATCGGGAACGTCGGCCAGCCGCTCCACATCTTCAATGCGTTGCGCCTGCGCCAGCCGCCGAGATAGCTGCCGTATTCGAGATAGTGGTACGGCTGCCCGGCCGCATCGAGCAGGTGCCGCGCCTTGCGGCAGTGAGGGTTCTGCGCCATCCCGACGACCAGCACCGGGTTCGACGCCGCGGACGCCTGCACGTTGTGAACGATGTCGGCGTGGCCGTTCGCCACCGCATCTCGGATCGCGGGGTGCAGACGGGCTTCGTCGAGAATGGTCCGCGGCATGGCATCGGTCCGGTCTGTGTCGGGCCGACACCATAGCACCGGCGCCGCGAAGCGCCCCAGCCGCGCCGCTCCGCCGCAACCGGCCGCGCGCCGCCCAGTGCGCCGCGACTCAGTCGACCAATGCGCCGCGCTGAAAGTCGGCGAACGCCTGCTGCAGTTGCTGCGTCGTGTTCATCACGAACGGGCCGTGCTGCGCGATCGGCTCGTGCAGCGGCTTGCCGGCAACGAGCAGCACCTGCGCCGGAGCGTCGGGCGAAGCCTGCAGGCGCACGCCGTCGGCCTCGGCGTCGTTGCCGAGGATCGCCATCCGCTCGCTGTCGACGCGCGTCGCCGCGCCGGCGCCGCCGACATCGACCGCGCCGCCGTAGACGTAGACGAACGCGTTGTGCCCGGGCGGCAGCAGCGCGTCGAACGCCTTCCCGGCGGACAGCTCGATGTCGAGGCAGATCGGCTCGGTCGTCGGACGCGTCACCGCGCCGGGCGTGCCGTGGCTCGCGCCGGCGATCACGCGGACGCGCACGCCGCCGTCGAGATCGAGCACCGGCACATCGGACGGCGAGATGTCGCGATACTGCGGCGCCGTCATCTTGTCCTTCGCCGCAAGATTGACCCAGAGCTGGAAACCGGCCATCCGGCCGGCCTCCTGCTCGGGCATCTCCGAATGGATGATGCCGCGGCCGGCGGTCATCCATTGCACGCTGCCCGGCTCGAGCAAACCGACGTTGCCGACGCTGTCGCGATGGCGCATGCGTCCGGCCTTCATCACCGTGACCGTTTCGAAACCGCGGTGCGGATGATCCGGAAAGCCGCCGACGTAGTCGCTCGCCGCGTC
Organism: Caldimonas sp.; assembly: GCA_040006015.1. Classification (GTDB taxonomy): domain Bacteria; phylum Pseudomonadota; class Gammaproteobacteria; order Burkholderiales; family Burkholderiaceae_C; genus Schlegelella_A. The sequence goes on along the minus strand of JBDTXV010000010.1, from coordinate 5,120 downwards.
GCTGCCGAAGGCGTCGAGCATCAGGAACGGATCGAGACGCTGCTGCAGCGGCTGGGTCAGCACGCGCGTCAGCTTGACGCCGGCGCCGTCGGACGTCGGCTGCCCGCGCACGATGCGTTCGACGCCACGCGAGCGCCGGAGGGTGGATTCGGCAGTGGCCATGAAAACTCCTTTGGTCCGCAAAGATGCGATCTTCGCCATCGAATTTCAAGCGCCCGACAGGAAAGCGCACGGCGCGTTCTAATCCACCGTTCTCCCCCTCGCAAAGGATTCTTCTGATGAAGCTCTACTACAGCCCCGGCGCCTGCTCGCTGTCTCCCCACATCGTGCTGCGCGAAGCCGGACTCGACTTCGAGCCGGTGCTCGCGAGCACGAAGACGCATCAGTTGCAGGACGGCACCGACTACTACACGATCAATCCGAAGGGCTACGTTCCGCTGCTCGAGCTCGACGACGGCGAGCGCCTGTCCGAAGGCCCTGCGATCGTCCAGTACGTCGCCGACCAGGTCGCCGGCAAGAAGCTCGCGCCGGCGAACGGCACGATGGAGCGCTACCGCCTGCAGGAGTGGTTGAACTTCATCACCAGCGAGCTGCACAAGGGCATCGGCAACCTCTTCAATCCGGCCATGCCGGAAGAGGCGAAGGTGCTGATGCGCGCGAAGGGCCTCGATCGGCTGAAGTGGGTCGATTCCCAGCTCGCCGGCAGGCAGTACCTGATGGGCGACACGTTCAGCGTCGCCGACGCCTACCTCTTCACCGTCTCGCGCTGGACCCAGTACGTCGGCATCGACATCTCCGGGCTGACCAACCTGAGCGCCTACATGGCCCGCGTCGAAAAGCGGCCGGCGGTGCAAGCGGCGATGAAGGCCGAAGGCCTGCTCAAGTAACGCGCGCCGATGGCGACCTCATCCAACGCCGCGCCACGACGCGGCGGTGCCGCCGCCGCGCTCGGCTGCTTCGTCGCGCTCGCGGCTTCGGCGGCCGCGGCGGCTCCCGGGGTCGGCCGCTACGACGCGACGCTCTGCGTCAGCAGTGCGGATCAGGCGCCGAACTGCGGGCCCGCCGAAGTCGACGTGCGCTCGAACGGGCAGGTGCGGGTCCGGGTCAGCGATATCGTCTACCGGTTGCGGATCAAGGCCGGTGCCGGGACCATCGTCGTCAGCCAGGGCGCGATGCAGATCGACGCGTTCGATGCCGGGGTCGAATGGGACGGCACTTCGCTGCGCTTCGCTGATGCGGACAAGCAGGTGCATTACGAAGTCCAGGTCGGCGCGCCGCGGCGCGCGGCCAAATAGCGTCGCGGCGAAGCCGAACCGCCGCGATTGCCGAAGGGACCGGATCGTTCACTGCCCGCTCAGCGGTTCAGGCGTCCTTCTTCGTCCCGGCCTTCAGTAGCGCATTGCAGGTCGCGCGCTGATCGTCGGCCGCGTCGAGGCGGACGCAGAGCGTGGCGAGCTGCGTCTCGAACCGGCGCACCGCAGCGGCATGCGCGCCGCCGCGATTCCATTCCCGCAACTTCGTCCCGACCCGCCGCAGCGAGCGCGCACTGCGCTCGTAGAACACATCGGGCTGCGCGGCGGCGTCGTTCAGCACTTGCGTCACGGCGCGCTCGATCGCGCCATCGTCGCGCGGCGCCAGATCGACCAGCGCGCCGACGTAGCGTGCGCCCCACTGCAGCCGCGTCGCCGCTCCTTCGCTCTTTTCGTACGCTTCGCGATGCCAGCGCAACGCGGCGGTGCTGTCGCCGCGCCGCGCCGCGTTCTCGGCGAGCTCGGTCATCAGGTAGTACGGCGAATGGCTCTTCGACAAATTGGCGCGCAGCAGCGCGTCCGATTCGTCGAGCAGACCGGCGTGCGCGAGCAGATAGGCGGCCTCGGTGATCACGGCTTGGCGCTCGTAGCCATCGCTGATCTCGATGTCGGCACGGCGCACGTGCTCGCGCACGTCGGCGAGCAGCGCCGGCGCGACCCGCGGCTCCGCGCCGCGCGGCGCGGATGCCGCCGCGTTCGGCGCGTCGATCCGGGCCAGATCCACTCTCGCGACGAGCGCGCCGATGCGGTCGGCACGCGACAAGGTGGGATCGTCCTCGAAGCGCTGCAGCGTCGCGTCGAACAAGGTGAGCAGCCGCTTCCGCGCCGGCGTCTCGCTTGCGCTCGCGGCGCGCACGATCTCGGCCGCACCGTTGACGAGCCCGTCGAAATGCAGTCGCGCGGCAGCGCCGTCCTCCAGCAACGAGCTCAGGTGATCGGCCGCTCCGCCGACCGGGCGTGTCGCATCGGCAGCAGCGAGCGCCTTCAGCCAGAGCCGCGTCGCAGTCTCCGCTTCGGCCGGCGGACAGGCGTCCGCGAGGCGCTTCAACAGCGCCGGAACCTCGGCCTTCGCGACCAGTTGCTGCTCGTCGGTGTCCCACGAATAGAAGGCGAGCAGGCGCCAATCGCCGGGCTCGAGCGTGCGGCCACCGGCGAGCGCATCGGCGAGCACCGTCTTGACCGGCCGGCGCGCATTCATCCCGAGCGTGACCACTTCGAGATAACGCGCCGGCTCGACTTCGCCCGGAATCCGCGTCAGCTCGCTCCCGTCGGGACTGAACAGCAGCATCGTCGGGTAGCCGCTGACGTGGAAACGCGCGCCGAGCTTCTGCGCCCCGGGGCTGTCGCCGTCGACATAGACCGGGACGAACGCGCGCGAGCGCTCGATGAAATCCTGCCGATTGAAGAGCGTCGCCTTGACCTGGTTGCAGGGCGGACACCATGCCGCGCCCCAGTACAGGAAGACCGGCTTCGCCTCGGCGCGGGCGAGGCGGAACGCTGCGTCGATATCGGAATCGCTCGTCGCGTTACGCCAGGCGATGCCGGCCCGATGCGCCACGTCGACCGCCGCGCGCGGATCGGACGCAGCCGGGCCGGCGGGCACGGAGCTGTCTCGTGCAGCGACGGATGCCGCGGCGCCGACTTGCGCCTGCTCGGCGGGCCTCGAACACGCGCCGAGCGCCGCGACCACGACGCAGCCGAGCCATCCCCACGTCGATCCGTTCGTCATTCCGGCTGTCCTCCGTTTCGATCGGCCACGCGCGTTCGTCAATCGACCGGCGCCGGCGCCTCGCGCACCGGATCGCGGGCGGATGCCGACGTGAACTGCGCGAGCGCGACGCCGGCCAACGTCAGCGCCGCGCCGCCGAGCTTGACCGCGGTGTAGCGCTCGCCGGTCACGGCCCATGCGACGAGGCCGGCGACCGGCGGCATCAGGTACATCAGCGGCGCGGTCCGCGCGACGCCGCGGATCGCATTGATCCAGCCCCAGACCAGCCAGCCGAGGAAGGCCGAGACAAGCACCGCATAGACCGTCCCGAGCCAGATCGCCGGCGAGAGATCGGCCCACGCGACGCGCATCCCCGCCGGCAGGCTGAGCAGCACGACCGGCGCGCTGGCGAGCAGCACCGCGTAGGTCATCACGGTGACACCGCCGAGGCGCTCGATCAGCGGCTTCGCGGCGACCGTGTAATACGAGAAGAACGACGCGGCGACCAGCAATGTCAGGTCGCCGCCGCTGGCCCGCCAATGGCCGCCGAGCAGCTTGTCCGATAGAAACGCGAGCACGCCGAGACAGGCGATGCCGACGCCGACGACCTGGCCGCGAGTCAGGTGTTCGACCCCTTTCCAGCGCAGGATCAGCAACGTGAAGACCGGTCCGCAGGCGAGGATCAGCGAGCTCGAGAACGCGGTCGACCAGTAGATGCCGAAAGTCACCATGCCGACGTGGACCAGGTGCCCGGCAAGGCCGAGGCGCAGCAATGCGAACAGATCGGCCCGCGAGACGCGCGGCCACTTTGGGCCGAAGCGCCAGAAGAGGAGCGCGGCGGCCGCGACCGGCATGATCAGATAGCGCACGAACAGGAAGCCGCCCGGCGACAGCGCCGCGAACAGCGCCTTCTGAACCGTGAAGTTCGCGCCCCAGACGGCGATCAGAGCGAGCGCGGCCCAGAGGGCGCGGCGGGCGAGGGTCGAGGGCAGAGCGGAGGCGGGCGCGGGAACGGCGGTCATGCGGGCTGATGTCCGCGCAAAGGCGGAAGGAGGCGGATCAACAGTCCGAAGTGTCGCCGAGCCAGCCCTGTTCGTCTTCGAAGCGCCAACCGGCGAGCGGGGTCGCGCGAGCGAGCGCCATCCAGAGCTGGAACGGCATCCGCATCGGCCGCTTCGGCGCCGGGCGCGCGACTTCGAGTCCGGCCGCACCGGCGACCAGAACGCCGCATTCGGGCGCGATCTCGTCGGCTACGGCGATGCCGTCGCGGATCACGTACCAGCATTCGCTGCTCAGCTGCAGATAGGCGGCGCGCTTGTTCGCATTGCGCAGATCGGCGAGCAGATCGGCGCGCCGGACCTTGACCTCGTGCACGACCGGCTCGAGATAGGCCTCGAGCGAGGTGTGCCGGATCGAGAACACGTCGGGCATCGCGATCGCCCACGCGTCGCCGACCCGCGCGCGCAGGCTCAACCCGCGCCAGGCGATCCGGCCGGCGCGTGTCATCTCGCAGGCGACGCGTTCGACCAGCGCCTCGTGGGCGTCACGCCGAGCCCGGTTGCGGCGCAGCGTTTCGGCCAGCAGCGCGATGCCGGCATCGGTGACGCGCAAGGTCTCGTGCCCGAACGGGCCGCGCACTCGATCGACCAGGCCGGCGCACAGCAGCTCGATCTCGATCGCGTCCTGGCACGGCCAGCCGGCCGAGCGGTAGATGTCGCGCAGGCGCCGGTGGTGCAGCGGAAGGAGCGTCGGGCCGGTCATCGTGAGCGCGAGGATCGTCAGCGAGGGTTCGTCAGCGCAAGATTAGCGCGGGCGTCGGCCGATGAGCCCACGCCCACGTCGTCCTCCGCGGCGGCACAAACGTTGCTCGAAGACCGCTCTCGGTGAAAATGCGGGCCGCAAGCGGGACTCGGTATCGACACCGCTGTTCTGACCAATCTGAAAAGGGATTTTGATGATTGCTGCGCGCTGGAAGAAGACTGTTTCGAGCCTGATCGTCGCGTGCGCCGGCCTGACCGCGGCGGCCGGCGCGATCGCCGCCGACCCGAAGGTGCTCAACATCTACAACTGGTCCGACTACATCGCCGACGACACGATCAAGA
>JBDTXV010000009.1:0-15613 GCA_040006015.1 Caldimonas sp. | reverse complement strand
CGGCAGCGTGCCGAGGTCGGTGTGGCTTTCGTCGGGGCTGTGGAAGTCGCTGCCGCGCGACGCGAGGAGGTCGAACTCGAGCGCGGTTTCGGTGTAGCGCGCGGCGTCGGCGGCGCTGTGGCTGCCGGTGACGACTTCGACGCCGCGGCCGCCGTGGGCCTTGAATTCGGTGAAGAGCGCGTATTCGGCGGTCGGGCTGAACTTGTAGCGCGCCGGATGCGCGATCACCGCGAGGCCGCCGGCGTCGGTGATCCACGTCACCGCGTTGCGCAGCGTGGCCCAGCGGTGCGGCACGAAGCCGGGCTTGCCTTCGACCAGGTATTTGCGGAAGACCTCCTGCGTGTCGCTGCAGACGCCGCTTTCGACCAGATGGCGCGCGAAGTGCGTGCGCGAGATCAACTGCGGGTTGCCGACGTATTGCAGCGCGCCTTCGAACGCGCCGACGATGCCGACCTTCGCGAGCCCGTCGGCCATCTCGAGCGCGCGTTCCTTGCGCCCGCCGCGCGTCGCCGCGAGCCCGGCGCGCAGCGCCGCGTCGTCGGCATCGAAGCCGAGGCCGACGATGTGCACCGTGACGTCGGCGAACGTCACCGAGATCTCGGTGCCGGTCAGATACGGCATGCCGAGGGCGAGCGCGGCGTCGCGGGCGCGCTGCTGGCCGCTGACCTCGTCGTGGTCGGTCAGCGCCCACAGCTCGACGCCGTTCGCATGCGCGCGCGCGGCGACCGCTTCGGGTTGCAGCGTGCCGTCGGACACGGCGGAATGACAGTGCAGATCGGCGTTCATGACAAGTGTGCGGCGCAAGCCGTCATTGTAGGGACGCGTCGCGTTTCGCGCGGATCGTCGGCGTCGATGAAGCGCGGCCCCGCGCTTATCGTCGGCTCAGTCGAGCGCCGCCTCGACGATCATCTGCACCCGTTCGCGGCCGTTGTATTCGTCGAGGGCGACGCGATAGGCGAGGCGCACGCGTTCTGCGACCGGCTCGGTGCGTCCGAACCAGATCGCCTCGCGCAGCACGCCGGCGCAGCGCAGCGTCAGCTTCAGATGCTTGTCGCCGACCAGGCGCTGCGATGCGATCTCGACCTCGTCGCTGAAGAGCGGAGCCTCGAACGCCTGGCCCCAGACCTGCGCGTCGATCGAGCGCACCGCCTCGGCGTTGAAATATTCGCTGCCGAGCGAACCGTCGCTGCGCAGCACGCGCGCGAGCGTCGGTGCATCGAGCCATTCGAGCGCGACCTGGCGCAGCGCGGCATCGAAGGTCTCGAAGTCGGCCGACGCGATCGTGCAGCCGGCCGCCATCGCATGGCCGCCGAAGCGCTGCAGCACGCCGGGATGGCGCTTCGCGACGAGATCGAGCGCGTCGCGCAGATGAAAGCCGGCGATCGAGCGGCCCGAGCCTTTGAGCTGGCCGTCGCGGCCGAGCGCGAACACGAAGGTCGGCCGATGCACGCGATCCTTCAGGCGCGACGCGACGATGCCGATCACGCCTTCGTGGAATTCGGCGTCGTAGATCGACAGCGCCGGCGGCGGTTCGCCGGCCGGCATCAGCGTGTCGAGCCGCGCTTCGGCCTGCTCGCGCATCCCGGTTTCGAGCTCGCGCCGATCGCGGTTGATCGCATCGAGGCGCAGCGCGAGTTCATTGGCCTTCGCCGGGTCGTCGGTCAGCAGGCATTCGATCCCGATCGTCATGTCGGAAAGGCGCCCGGCGGCATTGATGCGCGGCCCGAGCGCGAAGCCGAAATCGAAGCCGCTGGCGCGCCGCGGCTCGCGTCCGGCCGCTGCGAACAGCGCCGCTATTCCCGGTTGCATCCGGCCGGCACGCACGCGCTTCAGACCCTGCGCGACGAGGCGCCGGTTGTTCGCATCGAGCTTGACGACGTCGGCGACGGTGCCGAGCGCGACGAGGTCGAGCAGGGCGTCGAGGCGCGGCTGATCCTGCGCGCTGAAGCGGCCGCGCTCGCGCAGCTCGCTGCGCAGCGCGAGCAGCACGTAGAACATCACGCCGACACCGGCGAGGTTCTTGCTCGCGAAGCCGCACTCGGGCTGGTTCGGATTCACGATCACATCGGCATCGGGCAGCACGACGCGCCCGTCGACGAGCGCCGGCAGGTGGTGATCGGTGACGACGACCGCGAGGCCGCGGGCGCGCGCGTGGGCGACGCCGTCGAGGCTCGCGATGCCGTTGTCGACGGTGATCAGCACGTCGGCGCGGGTCTGCAGCGCGAGATCGACGATCGTCGGCGTCAGCCCGTAGCCGTGCAGCGCGCGATCCGGAACGACGTAATGCAGCGTCTCGCGCGCGGCGCCGAGCAGCGCGAGGCCGCGCAGCGCGACCGCGCAGGCGGTCGCACCGTCGCAGTCGTAGTCGGCGACGATGCAAAGATGCTTGCCGGCGCCGATCGCGTCGGCGAGCAGCCGCGCCGCGGCTTGGGCGCAGTGCAGTTCGGTCGGTGCGATCAGACGCGCGAGGCCGTCGTCGAGCTCGTCGCTCGCGCGCACGCCGCGCGCCGCGAACAGCCGCGCGAGCAGCGGATGGACGCCGGCCTGCTCGAGGGCCCAGACGACGCGCGGCGGCGCGTCGCGCAGGATCAGTGTCGGCGCTGTCGCCATCACAGGCTCGCGAGCAGCTCGCCGACGTGCGGCGCCCTGGGACCGAGCCCGAGGCGCTGGCGCAGCGTGCGCGGTGCGCGATGCCAGCGCTGCGCCGTGCGCTCGCCGCAGAGCGTCAGCGCGACGTCGCGATCGGCCGCGGCGACTTCGCGCAGCAAGGCGCCGATTGCGCCGGCATCGAGTGCGGACCACGACTTCGACCACGCCGCGGCGTCGCCGGCGAGCAGCGGCGTGCGCAAGCTCGCGTCGATCGCCACCGCGTCTTCATCGACCGGTTGCGCCGCGCCGCAGCCGCTGAGCCAGAACGAATTCAGCGCCAGCTCGCCGCGCGCTTCACGGGCCTCGTTGATCGGATGCGGGTAGAGCAGCAACTGCACCTCGCTCTGCAGGCGCCGGATCAGCGCCGCATTCGAGTCGGCACGCGAGCCCGCGTCGAGCCAGAAGTCGACGTTGCGGCCGATCACGCGGTCGAGCGATGCGCACGGCAGCCGCGCCAGATGCGGATGCGCCGCGTACCAGCGTTGCGGTGCGCCCCAGGCCCATTCGAAGCCTTCGCCTTCGAACAGCTCGCGCACTGCTTCGAACAGCGCCCGCGACTCGGCCGCGTCGAGACGCAGCAGTTCCGGATCGGCCATCGTGATGTGGTCGCGGCCGACGTGCCAGTGCACCGGGGTCACGAGGCCCCAGGCGCGGCCTTCGACCGCGATGCCGTCGGCGGCGGCGGCGCGGGCCGCGAACGGCAGCGCGCCGTCGGCGCCGCGCCAGCCCCATGCGGATGCGAGCGCGCGTTCGTGCGGCGGCGACAGCGTGTATTCGTCGGCTTCGTCGCGTTCGGCCGGCGCGAGGCGACCGAGCAGCCGAGTCAGGTTCGGCAGCGCGAGCGACGGCAACACCTGCAGGGCTTCCTGCGACAGCGCGGAAGCGAACGGGATCAGCAGATGCATGGCCGCGATTATCCGGCGCGCTCCGCATGCGCTCGCCGACGGACCCTCCTGTAGCATCGTTTCCCATGAACTGGCCCTATGAATTGCAGATCGGCTGGCGCTACACGCGGGTCGGTCGGGCCGGACGGCGCAATCGCTTCATCTCGTTCATCTCCGGCGTCTCGATGTTCGGGATCGCGCTCGGCGTCGCCGCGCTGATCATCGTGCTGTCGGTGATGAACGGCTTCCAGAAGGAAGTGCAGAACCGGATGCTGTCGGTGATCGCGCACATCGAGGTCTTCGAGCCGCATGGTGCCGCGCTTCCCGACTGGCAGGCGACCGCGGCCGCGGCGCGCCGCAATCCGGAAGTGATCGGCGCGGCGCCGTTCGTCGCGGCGCAGGCGCTGATCGGCCGCGGCGACGAGATGCGCGGCGCGATCGTGCGCGGCATCTCGCCGAACGACGAGGCGACCGTCACCGACCTCGCTGCGCAACTGAAGGACACGACGCTCGCGAAGCTCGTGCCGGGAAAATGGAACATCATCCTCGGCATCGAGCTCGCGCGCTCGCTCGAAGTTCGCACCGGCGACAAGGTCACATTGGTCGCGCCGGGCGGGCAGGTCACGCCGGCCGGCGTCGTGCCGCGGCTGAAGCAGTTCACGGTCGTCGGTACCTTCGATGCCGGCCACTACGAATACGACAACGGCCTGGTCTGGATCCATGTCGACGATGCCGCGAAGCTGTTCCGCGTCGAGGGTCCGACCGGCGTGCAGCTGCGGCTGAAGGATCTGAACCGTGCGCGCGACGTCGCCGCGAGCCTGGCGGCGAGTCTCGGCTCCGACGTCGTCGTGCGCGACTGGACCCGCACGAACCGCAACTGGTTCTCTGCGGTGCAGGTCGAGAAGCGCCTGATGTTCATCATCCTGACCCTGATCGTCGCGGTCGCGGCGTTCAACCTGGTTTCGACGCTGGTGATGACCGTCACCGACAAGCACGCCGACATCGCGATCCTGCGCACGCTCGGCGCGAGCCCGCGCTCGGTGATGTCGATCTTCATGGTGCAGGGCGCGCTCGCCGGCGTCATCGGCACGCTGAGCGGCGTCGCGCTCGGCCTCGTCGTTGCGTTCAACGTCGACGTGATCGTGCCCTTCATCGAGCGGCTGCTGCACGTCAGCTTCCTGCCGAGCAGCGTCTACCTGATCAGCCGGATGCCGAGCGATCCGCAAAGCAGCGACATCGTCCCGATCGTCGTGATCTCGTTGGTGCTGTCGTTCATCGCGACCTTGTATCCGAGCTGGCGCGCGAGCCGCGTGCAGCCGGCCGAGGCGCTGCGCTATGAGTGAGCGCCGTGCACGGGGCACGAAATGAAGCGCGATGAGGCGCGCGCCGAAGCGGCGCAGGCGATCGTCCATGCGACCGGGCTGCACAAGCGCTTCACCGAAGGCAGCGGCGCGTCGCGGCTCGACGTCGCGGTGCTGCAGGGTGTCGATCTCGAAGTGCGGCGCGGCGAGGCGGTCGCGATCGTCGGTGCGTCAGGGTCTGGCAAGAGCACGCTGCTGCATCTGCTCGGCGGCCTCGAGGCGCCGAGCCAGGGCCGGGTCGAGCTCGCCGGCCGCGACTTCGCGGCAATGGGCCCCGCGGCGCAGGGCGAATGGCGCAATCGCCATCTCGGCTTCATCTACCAGTTCCACCACCTGCTGCCGGAATTCACCGCGCTCGACAACGTCGCGATGCCGCTTCGCGTGCGCCGGATTCCGATCGGCGAGGCGCGCGAGCGCGCCGCCGAGGTGCTCGCGCAGGTCGGTCTCGCCGATCGCGTGCAGCATCGCCCGGCGCAGCTTTCCGGCGGCGAGCGCCAGCGCGTCGCGATCGCGCGCGCGCTCGCCGGTGCGCCCGAATGCGTGCTCGCCGACGAGCCGACCGGCAACCTCGACCGCGAAACCGCCGACGGCGTGTTCGCGTTGCTGCTCGACCTCGCGCGCAGCCGCGCGATGGCGTTCGTGCTCGTGACGCACGACGAGACGCTGGCGCGGCGCTGCGACCGGCTGCTGCGGCTGACGAAGGGGCGCTTGACCGGTTGAGGTGCCGAGCCCGGGCCGACCGTGCGCGTCAGGCGCCGTCGCCCGGCGCGTCGCTGGTACCGCTCGATTCGCGCTCGACCCATTCGGCATACGGCGCATAGACGCGGCCGAGCGGCAGTGCATAAATTGCAGGCAGCCCGTAGCCGTGCAGCTCGCGGATCGCATGCTCGATCGCGTCGTAGCGCTCGTCGGTCGTCTTCAGCATCAGCCGGAATTCGGTGTCGTGCTGCAGCGCGCAGGCCCAGCGGTAGAAGCTTTCGATCTCGGTAATCTGCGCGCAGGCGGCGAGTCGGCGCTCGACGAGCGCCCGGCCGATGCGCCGCGCCTCGTCGCGCGTCGAGACCGTGGTGTAGACGGCGATGCAGGTCATCCGCGTGGGCGATCGCCAGAGCGCATCGGCATCGACGTGGTTCGGGATGCGCGGCGGTGCGTTCGTCTCAGCCGGCGATCACGAGCTGCGTCTGGGTGACGACGGCGCAGAGCTTGCCTTCGGCCGAGCGGATCTGCGTCTGCCAGACCATCGTCGTGCGGCCCTTGTGGAACGGCGTGCATTCGGCGGTGACGGTCGAGCCGGCCGGCGCGCCGCGGAGGAACTTCGTGCTCGATTCGATCGTCGTCGTGCGCGCATTCGGCGGCAGGTTCACGAAGGTCGCGACCGCACCGATCGTGTCGGCGAACGCCATGAACGCGCCGCCGTGCAAGGTCGCGCCGGTCGTGCACAGATCGTCGCGCACCGCGAGCGTCGCGACGACGCGCTCCGGCGTGACCTCGACGAGACGCACGCCGATCAGGCCCGGAAAGAGAGGCGCGAGCACTGCCTGCACCGCTTCGATCGGGATCGCGGCGCGCGGCTCGCTCATCGCGCACCCCGAGCCGGATGGACCGCAGCGGCGCCCGGCCCGGCCGCATGCACGGCCATCGTCGTCGCGCCGTGCGGCGCCGCGATGAACGCCGGGATGCGCTCGGCCGTGTCCGAATGCGCCTGCAGCGCCGGAAAATTCGCTGCATCGATCGCGTCCGGCACCGCCATCCGCAGGAAGTGCCAGACGACCGCGGCGGTGATGCCGGCCTGGTCGATCGTCGCGGCGTCCACGGCGAGCGGTTCGCGCCGCAGGTCGGCATCGAGTGCGCTGCAGGCCGCGAGCAGCTGGCCGCGCACGCGGTCGAGCCAAGGCTCGTGCAGCTTCTCCGGCGGGCGGACGTTGCGCTCGTAGACGATCTGCACGCCCTTCTCGCAGGCCGCGAGCGCGAGCCCGAGGCGGGCGAGCGCGCGCCGGCGTCCGGCCGGCGCCTGCGGCATCAGGCTCTTGCGCGGAGCCGCGAGGGCTTCGGCGTAGTCGAGGATCAGCGTCGAATCCATCAGCACGTCGCCTTCGTCGCAGACCAAGGTCGGTGCCTTGACGACCGGGTTGATGCGCGCGAACTCGTCGAACGCGCGGAACACCGAGATCGAGCGGTGCTCGAACGGGAGGCCGAGCAGCTGCAGCGAAATCGCGACGCGGCGCACATAGGGCGAATCGAGCATGCCGATCAGTTGCATCGCGTCTCCGTTCGGTCGAGTCGTGTCGGGCGAGCCGCGCGTCAATCCGCGAGCTCCTGCAGATCGGCGCCGCACGCGGGCTGCTCGTCGGCGGGCACCTGCTCGAAGCACGCGCGCGCGCTGTCTCGCGCGGCCTCGAACGCGGCGCGATCGCCGGCGGCGCGCTGCGCGAGCGCGAGGGCCGCGGCACCGAAGAACCGTTCGAACGGCGGCGCGTCGTGGCGCGCGCAGCCGTCGATGCAGCGCTGCGCGGCGCCGATCGCCGCGGCGGCGTCGCCGGCCTCGAGCAGGCTGCGCGCGAGCCGGTACTCGGCTCGCTCGACCTCTAGCCAGGTGCCGGCGAGCGTCCAGTATTTCAGCGCACTGCGCGCGGCCTCGACCATGCCGGCGGTCTCGTGCGGGTCGCGATCGGTCTTCTCTTCGAGAGCGGCTGCGAGGTTGTTGCCGCCGACCGCGAGCGCACGCAGCGCCGGCGATCCGGCCGGGAGTCCGGCCTCGGCGTCGCGCAGCGCCCGGGCATATGCAGCGAGCGCCTGCGCATGGGCTTGCCGGCCGGCGCAGATCGATGCCGCGGTCGCGAGCGCGGCGATTCGGCCATCGGGTGCCAGCGCGGCATCGTCGAGCGGTTCGCCGGCGACATGGCGCAGCGCCGCGATGTTGCGGGCGACCGCATTAGCGGCGTCGGCGCTGGCGCCGGCCGCAGGGAGTTCACCGAGCGATCGCAACGACGCGACGCCGCCGGGCCAGTCGCCCAGATGCTCGCCGTACACATGCGTCAGCAGCGCGGCATAGCGCGGCACCTGGCTCGGGTGCTGCACGAGTCGCAGCGATGCCGCGAGCCGGTCGGCGACCGCTTCGGGACGATCGGCATGCTCGTCCCAGGCGGACGCGAGAAAGGCGTCGAATTGGTCGCTCATCGGCAAATCTCCAGCGCGCGATTCTCGCGAGTCCGGGGCTCGCCGACGCCGCGGTCGCGCTTTACGCACGGTGCCGGTTCAGCGCTTGCGCTCGAATTTCTGCCAGTAGCGGAATTCGTCTTCATGGCATTCGATGTCGAGCTCGAGCGCGCGCATCTGGATCCGCTCCTGCGCATCGGCGACGCCCTTGTTGTAGAGGCTCGGGCCGACCTCCTCGATGAAGAAGTTCAGCAGCGCGCCGGCCTGGATATTGCCGATCCGATCGTCCATATTGGCTTCGAAGTAGCGCTCGATCGACTTGATCGCCGCGGCGCGCGCGTCCTTGTGCAGCTCGATCGTCATTGCCGCGCCGTCCCGAGCAGATTCGCGTCGCGAATCAGCAGCCAGCGGCCGTCGCGCTGTTTGCGCAGGATCGAAAGCGCGCTGCCGCCGTGCGTCTCGGCGGCGCCGCCGGTGCTGCCGGTGCGGGGCAGGATCCGCACCGAGAGCTCGGTCCAGCAATAGGCGAGATCGGCGCCGATCTCGAGCTCGCGGATCCGGTGCGTCGATTCGATCCGGTGCTCGGTCAGCAGCTCGCGCAGCCCGCGCTCGAACGTGCCGCGGCCGATCATCGGCGGCCGCCCGGCGACGAGGAAGACCGCGTCCTCGGCGATCAGACCGAGCACGGTGTCGACATCGTCGGCCGCGGTCGCGCGATGCCACAGCGCGACGAGATCGCGGATCGCCTGCTCGTCGTGATTCATCGTCGTGCTCCTGTTTCCCCGGTTCGTTCGGGCGCTTCGTTCGGTCGGCTCGGAGATCGGTCAGCGAAGCAGCAGCCAGGAAACGCAGACGATCGGCACGCCCGGCGGCAGGCTCACGAGCCGGCCTTCGCGAGCAGCGCGGCGCGGCGCGCGAGGCTGGCCGCCGGCCAGTGCTGCTTGCGATCGTAGTACTCGGCGACGGCCGGCGTGTCCGGCGCGAGCACGACCCACGGCTGCTTCGAGGCGGTGAAGATGTGGATGTCCGGCGCCAGCCGATCGGGGTCGTCGAGCGTGCCGACGCGGACGAAGCAGAACAGCGGACCGGCACCGGCATAGTGACTCCACACCGCGATGCGACAGCTCGGGCAGCGCGCGATCTTCTGGCCCTTGCCGCTGTTCGACGGCGTGTCGACGAGCTCGGGCTCGGTGCCGAGCACCGTCACGCGCTCGCTCTCGATCAGCGCGTTCAGCGCGAACGATGCGCCGCTTTCGCGCTGGCACCAGCGGCAATGACAGCAGTGCACGAAGAGCGGCGCGCTTTCGAGCCGGTAACGGACCCGCCCGCAATCGCAGCCGCCGTCCAGCGGCGCGGCACCGGCAGCAGGCATCGAGGGGTCCGGTTCGGACACGGGGGCGATCAGGAATGCGCGAGCCGCGGTGAAGTCGCGGCTCGCGCCGGTTGCGCTATTCGGCGATCGCGGTGCCCGAGCCGCCCATCTCCGCCGGCAGATCCATCAGCTTCGGCAGGCCGTCCCGGATCGGCAGCACCGTCTCCTGGTAGTTCACGTGAACGCCGGCCCGGTACTCGAAGTCGGGAATGACCGCCGCATAGACGTCGGTGACGCCCATCCCGGGATGCTCGGTGTACAGGTGGCCGCCGCAGGTCTTGCACCATTTGCGGTAGCTGTTCGGAGTCTTGCTGTAGGTGCCGATCAGCTCGGCGCCCTTCGTGACCTTCACCGCGTCGGGCTGCCACAGCGTGAACGCGTTGATCGGCCCGGCAGACCAGTGCCGGCACGATTCGCAGTGGCAGTAGCCCATCGCGACTGGCTCGCCGCTGACGCTGAGCTCGACCGCGCCGCAGAAGCAGTTTCCAGTGTAGGTGCCGTTGCCTGGCATGAGTCTTCTCCCTGGCGATCGCGACGACGAAGGGCCCGGAACGCTGCGATCGTCGAGGCGCGCGCCGGCCCGTAATGTCCGCGGATTCTAGGTTCGAGGGGCGTCCGCGGGAAGTCTCCGAAGCCCGCGCCGAGGGTTCGTCGACAGGTCACGTCGAAGAGGCTGCCCGGCATCAGGTTTCGCGGCGCGAGGTTGAATGTCTGGGTTCATCTGCCGGGCCCGGGCGCCGCGCGGGTCGATCCCGCAACCTGCCCTGGAGTCGATCGCGATGAAAACCAGTTTTTGCCTCGTCCTCGCCGCCACGCTGCTGATTTCGAAGTGGATCGATCCGACCGGCACGGATCCGCTCGGTCGCGACGTGCTGCGCGTCAGCAACGCGAAGCCGTAAGACGACCACGCGCGTCGTCCGGACGGTCGAGACCGTTCGACGGATCGGCGCCGGATGCGTCCGGCCGCTGCTCACGCTGCGGCGACGCCGCGCCGCATCAGCAACTCGTCGGCGTCGACGTGGCGCTCGACGTGTTCCTGCGGCGTCGCGGGCGTGAAACCGAGGCGCTCGAGCAGCGCGAGCGAACGCCGGTTCGTGCGCTTCAGCACCGCCGAGAGCTCGAGCACGCCGTGGCCGGCGGCCAGCTCGCCGATCATCGCCTGCACCGCCTGCGTCGCCAGACCGCGGCCCCAGTAGGCGCTCGCGAGCTCGTACGCGATCGCGGCGCGGTGCGTCGAGTGAACGGTGGCCTGCACGTAGCCGATCGCCTCCGAGGTCGGCAAGCGGATGACCCAGTTGAGCCACTCCTCGTTGCCGTCGGGCGAGCGCCGTGATTCGAGCTTCGCATAGCGTTCGCGCAGCCATTCGAGCGACTCCGGCGGCGCGTTCTCGTGTTCGTAGATCGCAGGATCGCCGAGCACCGCGAACATCTCGTCGGCATGCGCCGCGGTCTGCGGCTCGAGCGTCAGGGCCGGCGTTTCGATGCAGCGCAACATCCTCGCCGGCATCAGCCCGGCTGCGGCCCGTCGTAGCCTTCGATGATGATCAGGTCGATCGTCGAGACATGTTTGCGCAGCTCGATGACCTGCTGGTATTCGGGCGAGTGCCAGCAATCGAGCGCGGCCTGATATGACGGGAACTCGATCACCGCATTGCGCGTGCGGCTCGCGCCCTCCGGGTTCTCGAAGCGGCCGGCGCGGACCAGGAAGCGCGCGCCGAACTTCTTCAGCGGCGCGCCGTTCGCCGCGGTGTAGGCCTTGTATTGCTCCGGGTTGGCAATGTCGACGCGGACGATCCAGTATCCCTTGGTCATCGCAGGCTCCGGCAACGGTCGTGGTGGGTTCGCTTCGCTCGCGCGCCGTCAACCGATCGGCGCCCGACCGCGACTTTTCCGTGCGCGCCGATCGTCACGCGCCGAAGCGCACGGCCGAACGGGCTCGCGCTTTTTGTGCCTCGACTTCGCGGTCGCGCGGTTCGGCCGCGGTCACGAGGCTCGCGATAAGCGTGCGCGCCGACGCCGCGATCTCGGCGACGGCGCGATCGAACGCCTCGGCATTGCCTTTCGACGGCATGTTGAAGCCGCTGAGCTTTCTGACGAACTGCAGCGACGCGTCGCGGATTTCCAGCTCGGTCGCCGGCGGCTCGAAATTGAACAAGGTCCTGATGTTCCTGCACATGGCGAATTCGGCGAAAGATGAAGCCTCGCGATGGTACGGCTCCGCCGTTTCGCGCTCTGTCGGCATGGATTTCCGCTGCGCCGCGCGGCTGCCGCGCAAGACCGTGCCGGCCCACGCTACCTCCGCTCGCGAAGCTTGTACGGCGGCGGCGCCGCGCCGACGCGGACGATCGCGATCGCCTGCTGCACGTACGGGATTGCTCGCGCATAGTCTTCGATCGGCGCGATCTGCGCGTCAGCGGTCGCGCAGCCCTCGATGTAGACCACGCGACCCTGCACCGTGACCCAGAGCGTCGTCGCCGCGAACGGATTGCGCTCGCGCGCCGCGTTGCGAAACGCCGACGCGATGTCCCGGTCGTAGGCATAGGCGTTCGGCTTCTCGCACTCGCGGGCGAGCCAGCAGGTCGTGCCCCTTTCGGCGCGGTGATGCGCCTGCACGCGCCGCTCGCTCTCGTCGACGAACGGTCCCGCCGGCACCGGGCAGTCGGCGACGTCGGCCGAGATCTGGAAGAACGGATCGTCGAACCAGTTGCGCACCTTGCCGTCGGCGCCGGCTCGGCAGGTCGAGCCGAGCGCGGCGATCGCGACGAGCAGCGCGCGCAAGCCGGCAGCCGGCGCGCCAGCACGCGGCAGCGTCATCGCAGCCCCTTGCGCACGACCAGCTTCAGAGCCGACCAGACCGCGTCGACGGCGCAGACCTTGACATCGACGAAGCCGAGCCGAAGCGCGAGCTCGCGCACCGTGCCTTCGCCGATCTCCGACGCGACCTTCGACGATTTCTTCGGCCACGAGACCCAGAGCGTCGCGCTCGGGTCGAGCGTCTCGTGCAACCGCGCGCCGGCGCTGGCCCGCGCTGCCATCGGCGTCAACGGGCCGGACCGCCGGCCTTGCTGGCGTAATAGAGGCTCTGGCTGAACAGTCGCGCGCTGTTTTCCGCGCTGACCCACGGATGCATCGCGAGCAGCAGCGGCGCGAACCCGTCGTGGCCGACGTTCGCACCCTGGTCGCGAACCATCGCGTGTACCGTGTGATGGCCGAAGCTCATCGCCTGCTGGCAGGTGGCGTTCAGCTCGTCGAGCTCGCTGCGCTGCAGGCGAGGATGGCGCTGCAGCAGCCGCTCCTGGATCGGCGCGTGCCAGTTCTCGCCCCAGTCCATCGCGAGCCCGAGACCTTCGTTCAGCAGCGCCGTGCGGTTCGGCTTCGCGTGGCCGCGGCGGAAGATGCGCAACCAGTGCAGCATCGCGCGTCTCATCGCCGGACCTCCGGCGCGGCCGGCGCGTGCGGCGCGGCCGCCGCGACCCGGCGGCGAGACTCGAGCTGCGCGAAGCCGGCCGGCGTGACGAAGACCTGCTCTTCGCCCCCGGCTTCGTGACGCCGGCCGACGAAGCCGCGGACGTTCGCTTCTTCCCACACCGGCAGCTTCGGGCACGACGTGCGCCACGCGTCGATGACTTCGGCATACGGGCGGCGCTCGCGGCCGATCCAATCGAGCAAGTCGAGAACGAGGGTGCCAACGGGATCGGCCATCGCTGCCTCCATCGAAAGGACGTTGCTCCGCGTCGTTCAGTCGGGCGAAAGCGCGATCACGTGCATCGTCTTCCACGCTCCCGACGAGTTCTCGATCAGATCGATCGCGCGGCACTTTGCCTCGACGGCGCCGCGCTCGCGCAGCAGCGGACGCAGCTCGGCGGCCGCGGTCTCCGCGGCGTCGAAGCTGCCGTCGGCGACCGTCAGATGCGGAACGATCCGCGGATGGCGGGCGCCGTACGGCGGGCACTCGGGAAACCTGCGAACCAGCGCCTCGGTCAGCTCGACGAACGGCTCGGCAGGCCGGGGCGCGAGGTACGTCGTATCGGGCCATCGGCCGACCTCGTCCAGCGCGAACGCGAACGCGCGGATCGAGCCGACGGCCGCCTGCGTCGCGGCAAGAACGTCGCTGGTAATCGAGCCCGGGTCCATGAAGGGAAACAGGATCGTGATGTGCGCCGGGACGCCGAGCCGAGCCGAAGGGTCGAAGCGGCGCCTGAGCGTCTCGACCAGCGGTTCGGCCTCAGGAACCCGAACGATCAGCGCGCTCGTCGGCATCTGCATCGACTCCGAGGCGCGGGCTCCATCACTCGTCGGTCAACGCCAGCTTGACGCCGAGTCCGGCGAACGCGGCCGCGAAGCCGCGGCGCAGCCAGGCCTGCACCGGCGGCGAGTCGATCACGGCTCTGCGAAAACCGTGCGCGATGAAGCCGTATACGACGAAGACGACGAACGTCATCGCCATGAAGACGCCGCTCAGCACGAGCAGTTGCAGCAGCGGCCGGTCGGCGGCAGGGTCGACGAACTGCGGCAGGAATGCGAGGAAGAAGATCGTCAGCTTCGGGTTCAGGATGTTCAGCAGGACCGCCTTCACCGCGACGCGCGCCGCGGTCGTTTTCGCGACGCTGGCGTCGAGCGCGAACGCCGACTTGTCGTTCCACGTCGCATAGGCGATGTAGAAGAGATAGGCGACGCCGGCGTACTTGAGCATCTGGAACGCGAGCGCGCTCGTGTGCATCACGGCGGCGAGGCCGAGCGCCGTCGCGACGAGATGCGGCACGATCCCGGCGGTGCAGCCGAGCGCGGCGTAGACGCTCGCCCGGCGGCCCTGGACCAGACCGGTCGATACCGTGTAGACGACGCCGGTGCCGGGGACGAGAACGACGATCAGCGACGTGACGAGGAATTCGATGCTGATCACGGGCGGCTCCTGGACTGAACGGCACGGAGGGACGGCGACGTTCGAGATGATGTCACGCCGCGGCCCGCCGGTCGCCCTGCCTCCACTCGTACTTCACGTCGTCGAGCTGCCAGTCCGGCTCGAAGCCGAACTGCACCGCATCGAAGCCGCGCGCCTCGTAGAACCGGCGCGCGTTCGCGTTGCGGGCGAACGTGTAGAGCCACAGCGTTCCGCCCGACCGATCCTTGGCCCATTGCAGCAGACGGCTGCCGATCCCCTGGCCGTGATAGCCGACGCGGACGTGGAGCTGCGCGACCGATTCGCGATCCGCAGCGACGAAGCCGACGAGGCTTCCGTCGAGCAGCGCGAGACGGACCGACGTCGTCGGCAGCACGCGGGCGACGAAATACTGTCGCTGCTCTTCGAGCGGATGCGGATCGGCGATGCCGACACCGTGTTCGAAGCTCGCCCGCCACATCGGCACCAGCGCATCGAGCCAGCGGGCCTCGTATTCGGCCAGTTCGACGCGGAGGTCGCCGCTCATCGCAACGCCAGCGTGCTGCATTCGCGGACCAGCCCGGGCCCGGCCGCGCGATGGATCGCGCCGTCGAACCCGCCGCCGCCGAGCAGCGACGCGTTCGCGGCGTTGACGATCGCATCGACCGGCAAGGTCGTGATGTCGGCCCGGATCGTACGGAATGCGGCTGGCATCGGAGGAGAGGCGGCTGTGCGCACCCTTACTTCGGGCCGCTGACCGCGAAGTCAGGCGTCATGGTCGTCGCCGCCTTCGACATCGGCGGCGCTCGGAGGGCGTGCGCCGGACCGCGAGCGGTCCGGCGACGAATCGGGTGCAACGTCGTGAATGAGGCGCTTGCCGAGACTGATCGCGTCGTCCTGCGCGTAGCCGAGATTGCGATAGAACGCGATGACCTCCGCGTTCGAAGAACGCACGAGCAGGTTCAGCTTCGGACAGCCGCGCTCGGCGAGCAGGCGCTCGGCTTCGAGCATCAGCGCGCGGCCGATCGATCGCCTGCGATGGGCGGCCGCGACTGCCAGGTAGTAGACCCAGCCGCGGTGGCCGTCGAAGCCGACCATCGCGGTCGCGACGAGCTCGGCGCCGACCTCGCCGACGAGGAAGAGCTCCGGCTGCTCGGTCAGCTTGCGGGCGATGTCGGCATGCGGGTCGTTCCACGGCCGCGTCAGGCCGGTCTGCTGCCACAACGCGACGACGACCGCTTCGTCGGCCGGTTCGAAGCTGCGGATCTTCATTCTGCGAGTGACGAGCGGCGTTGCAGATGAACCGGCGCGG
>JBDTXV010000008.1:0-16280 GCA_040006015.1 Caldimonas sp. | reverse complement strand
GGGCACGCTGCTCGAGAGCCAGCTGCGCACGCTCGAGCGGCCGGGCGCCGACGAGACCGATGTGCACCGCATCGGCATCGAGATCGCGCCGGACGAGATCGTCGGCCGCAGCGTGCGCGCGTTGCGGGCCGAAGCGGGCCTGACCTAGCGCCGCAGCGTCGCGGTCAGCGTGATATCGGGAACGCCGGCGAGCGCCTTCGACAGCGGGCAGTTCGCTTTCGCGGCTTGCGCGATCTGCTGGAATTTCGCGTCGTCGATGCCGGGCACGTCGGCATCGAGCTTCAGCGCGATGCGATCGATCGCGAAGCCTTCGCCCTGCTGGACCAGGCGCACGCTCGCCTGCGTGTCGACCGCGGTCGTCGCGAAGCCGGCCTTGTCGCACGCGAACGAGAACGCCATCGTGAAGCAGGCCGCATGCGCGGCGCCGACGAGCTCCTCGGGATTGGTGCCGCGACGGTCGTCCTCGAAGCGGCTGCCGTAGCCGTACGGATAGTTTTTCAGCGCGGCGGTCTCGGTGCTGATCGCGCCGACGCCGAGCTTGCCCTTGCCTTCCCAGTGGACGCTGGCCTTCTTCTCGTTCATCGCGGTTCTCCTTGTGTCGTTGTCGAGCGCAGGTTCTAAGCCAACTCGGGTACCCGCGTCGCGACCGAGGCGTTGGCGCGCTGCGGCGGCGCGGCGTTCCGGCGCCGCATCAGATGCGGGCTCGAACCGTCGTCGCCGCCGCCTTCGCGGGCGCGCTGCTCCACAGGATCAGCGCGAGCAGCGCCGCCTGCAGCGGCAGACGCAGCATCAGCGCCCAATACGGAACCGCGAACAGGTCGGCGCGCTCGAGCATGTAGAAGTGGACCGGCGTGACTGCGAGCGTCAGCGCGAAGAGGCCGAGACCGGCGGCGCGTCGCGTCGGCGCGAGCAGCAACCCGAAGGCGCCGAGCAGCTCGAACACGCCGCTGACCCACACTGCCGCACGCGGCCACGGGATGTACGGCGGTACGACCCGCATCTCGGCTTCGGTTGCCGCGAAGTGCGCGATGCCGCCGATCAGGAACCACAGGAAGACGACCGCGAGGCCGATCTTTCGGGTCCGGGTCATCGCGCCGCGCCGATTTCGATTTCGACGCGGTCGCCGATCGCGATCGTGCCTCCAATGAGCACTCGCGCGGTCATGCCGCCGTGCCCGCGCATCGCGTTGTAGCCGCCCGGTCCGAGCGTCGCTTCCATCTTCGAGCACGGATCGCACGGTCCGGAGATCTCGAGCACGACCTCGGCGCCGAGGAGCACGCGCAGCGGCCGGTCGGCAAACGGCGAACGTGCGGCGACGAGGTTGATGCCGCTGATCACGAGGTTGCGGCGCAGCGCGGCCGGGTCGATCCCGGCGCGGCCGGTCCATGCGGCGATCAGCGGCAGATGCTCGGCCTGGATCAAGGTCACCTGGCGTTTGCTGCCGCCGCTCGACGTCAGCGCGCGTGCGGCGCTGCGGTCGCCGTCGAGTCCGCGGCCGGCCAGCGCCGCGGCGCTCGTCACCGCGACCGCGGGCGCATCGTGCCGCGGTCGCAGCAAGATCGCATCGATCCGACCGGTGCGCGCAAACCGACGCGTCAGCTCGCGCAGCTCGAGCATCAGGCGCGCCGGGCGACCCAGTAGGTCGCGCCGGTGCTGCCGTAGCGCTCCGCATGCGCGACGTCGCGGTCGAGCTCGAAGCGGTCGCCGGCAAGCAGGTGGCGCGTCTCGGCGCCGACCGTCAGCCACATCTCGCCGCGGACGACGACCGCATCGACCGCGAACGGATGCACGTGGGTCTCGAGCAGCGTGAGCGGCGGCCATTGCCGCTCGAGGACTTCGTCGAAGCCGCGGGCGCGGGCATCGGCTTCGAATTCGGCAAAGGTGACTGCGGCGGTGGTGTTCATCGAAGCTCCTGAAGCGGTTCGCTTCACTGTACAGCGGCTTACTCAAGTCCATTGACGCGAGGCCGCGCGCCGCGCCGTAGAGTCGCCTGGCGGATCCGCTGTTCCGCACTCTTCGCGAGGTTCGACGATGCCTGCTCCCTCTGTGTACCCGGCCCTGCCGGTCGACGTGATCAATCCGCGCGACATCGGCAAGGGCGAAGGCAATCTGCAGCCGGACAACCCGGACTATCCGTGGCACTTTCTCGCCGAAGGCGATTCGTGGTTCACGATCGCGGCGATCCCGTCGTCGAATCTGCTGCTCGAACTGCGCGTCGGTCGCTGGACGCAGGTGCTGAACCTCGCGTATCCGGGCGACACGCTGAAGCACGTCGGCGAGCTTCCAGACAACAAGGACCTCGTCCGCTATCTGGCCAGACGCAACTTCGCCTGCGCGTTCGATGCGATCCTGCTCAGCGGCGGCGGCAACGACGTGATCGACGCCGCGCCGGCGCTGATCCGCAAGGCGCCTGCGGCCGGCCTCGATCCGGCGCTGCCCGAAAGCTACGTCGACGCGGCCGCGTTCGCGCAACTGCTGCAAGACGTGCAGCAAGCCCACGGCGCGATCGTCGCGCTGCGCGACTCGGCCGACAGCGTCAGCAAGTCGTGCCCGGTCTTCGTCCACACCTACGACTACGCGACGCCGCGCAATTCGCCGGCGCGCTTCATCGGCATCTTCAAGATGCGCGGGCCGTGGCTCTTCAAGGCGTTCGCAGGCTCGGGACTCGAGATCGCGCTGCAGCAGCGGATCGCGAACCTGCTGACCGATGGGCTCGCCGACGCGTTGCTCGAGCTCGACATCGAACGCGCCGGCCCGAAGGCGCTGCCTGCGTTCCACGTCGTCGACACGCGCAACACGCTGGTGATGGCGAACCCGACCGATGTCGGCACCAGCAACGACTGGCTCAACGAGATCCATCCGAACCTCGGCGGCTACCGCAAGATCGCGGCGCGGCTGTCGGCGAAGATCGACGAGGTGCTCCTTGGATGATTCGACGACCGTGCCGCGCGACCTGATCGTCTGCTGCGACGGCACCAACAACACACTGACGGGCGGTCAGCAGGACACCAACGTCCTGCAGTTGATCGAGCATTTGCGCAAGAACCCGTCTCAGCGGCGCCTGCTCTACTACGACCCCGGTGTCGGCTCTCCCGACGTCGTGCCGCCAAGCGACCCGATCGACTGGGCTTCGCGCATTTGGGAGCGCGTATCCGGGCTCGCGTCGGGCCGCGGTGTCTACGACAACATCGCCCAGGCCTATCTGTTTCTGATGCTCAACTGGCGCGATCGGCGTGACCGCATCTACTGCTTCGGTTTTTCACGCGGCGCTTTCACGGTGCGCTGTGTCGTCGGCATGGTCAACCTGTTCGGGATCCTGAGGCACGAACACGACGTACTGCTGCCGACGCTGATCCGCGTCTATTTCTCGCTTCCCGACGAGCGCGAGGGCTGGGTGCTGCAACGCTTGACGCGCCGGCTGCACGACGCGGCGGGAAAGGAGAAGGCAGGGGCCGAGATCGCCGGCGCGCATGCCGACGACAAGGAGCAGAAGGGCAGCGACGGCGCAGCGCGGAGTCGTCCCGCAAAGGTGACGGAAGACAAGCGCAAGGTGATTGCCAGGCAGATCCGCGACTGCTTCACGAGTCCGGAAGGTGCCGATGCCGACGTGCATTGGGTCGGCGTCTGGGACACCGTCGAATCGGTCGGCCTTCCCGGGCCGCTGTCGCGCAGCAACCCGAGTACCGCGACATTGCGAGGCAAGCGGGTTCGCAATGCGCGCCATGCCCTTGCATTCGACGAGCACCGCTGGACCTTCGAGCCGCGCCTCTACGAAGAGCCGGACGACATCGCTTCGAACGGCCAGACGCTGAAGCAACGCTGGTTTCCGGGCGTGCATTGCGACGTCGGCGGCAGCTACCGGTCGGAGGAAGCGGGCTTGTCCGAGGCGTCCCTCGAATGGATGTTCGACGAGGTCCGCTTCGACCTCGATTCGAACCTGCCGCCGATACGGCCGAGCGATTCCTCACCCGAGCAGGAGCCGGTGCGCCACGATGCGATCTACGAGACGCCCTGGTGGGCTCTGACCGGCATGTGCCTGCGCAACATGAAACCGATGACCGCGCCGATCATGGCCACCGCGGACCACCCGGCGCCGGGCCCGGCAGCGCGAGCCACGCAGCTCGAACAGACTGCCGGGTCTGTGCCGGGCCACGCGGTGCAGCGCGTGCCGGCAGCGGCCGAAGCGCACGACTTACTGCGCCCGGCGCTGCCGATCGCGGTGATTCCCGCCGACGCGACACGGCGGCCGATCCGGACCGTCTGGGCCGATCGCCGGCCGCTGTCATGGGTGTGGATCGCCCTCGCGGTCGGATTCGTCGCCCTCGTTTTTTCAGGCGCCTGTCTGGCGCCGTACCGTTGGACCGAGTTGTGGCGTCCCGAAGCGATGTTGCGCAGCGTTGATGCAGCTTTCGCATTCATGCACGATCAGTTCTTTTCGCTGCGCTGCGTGCTCGGCATTTACCCGCTTTCGTTTCATTGCGATGGTCTCCTCGACCCGGCGCTCCGCGCGACCTGGCTCGGCGCGCAGCCGGGCTGGGCGATGTTCTGGGACCTCTTATTCATCGGCGCCTGGGGTTATCTGCTCGCGCGCATCGCATCGCGCGCATTCGCGTGGCTGGCCGGGATTCGCGACGAGAAGTCCGGCGCGCCCGGCTGGCGCTGGCTCGGCATGGCGCCGCTCGCCGCGGTCGGCGGCGATGTCGTCGAAGACCTGCTGACGCTCGCCGCATTGGCGATGGACGGCATCGGCGCAGGGCCGCTGCGGACCTTCTTCCTGTTCTTGGTCGGCGTCGCGGCCGCGGTCAAGTGGGCCGGCCTTGGCGCCTGCCTGCCGCTGCTTGGCGTGCGACTCTGGATCGCGATGCCCGGCGTACCGCGCTTTCGGAGCTGACGCCGGAAGGTGCGCGGCTCGGTCGGTCGGAGGGGTGGCAGCCCAGTGTGTGACGCCGGGGCGCAGATCGAGCGCTCACGGCACCGGCTGCACCTGCACCTTCAGCGAACCGAACCACGCCGCGAGCGCGTCGATGTCGGCGTCGCTCAACGGCTTGGCCATCAACGTCATCACCTCGTGCTTGCGCGTGCCGTCGCGATAGGCCTTCAGCTGCGTCGTGACGTAGAGCGGCGGCTGCCCGGCCAGGTTCGGTGCGTCGGGGGTGACCGAGAGGCCGAGCGGGCCGTGGCAGGCGGCGCAGGCCACGGCCTTCGCGCGACCCGTCGCGACGTCGGCCGCGAGGGCCGCCGTCGCGAGGCAGGCGCCGATCAGCAGCAGCGAGCCGCGCGTCCGCATCACGGAGCGGTGTACGAGATGCGGTAGATCGCGCCGGCGTAATCGTCGGAGACGAGCAGCGAGCCGTCCTTCGCGACCGCGACGTCGACCGGCCGGCCGCGGTAGGTGCCGGTGTCGTCGTCGAGCCAGCCTTCGGCGAAGACCTCGTTCTTGTCGGCGGTGCCGTCGGCCTTCAGCGACGTGAACAGCACACGGGCGCCAACCGGCTTGGTGCGGTTCCACGAACCGTGCTGGGCCGAGAAGAAGCCGCCCTGGTATTTCGCCGGGAACTGCTTGCCGGTGTAGAACGCCATCCCGAGGTCGGCCGCGTGCGCGATCGTCATCACCTGTGGATCGACCGCACCGGCGGGGATCGGATCCTTGTCGTAGCCGTTCTCGGTGATGCGGGTCTTTGCGACGATGTACGGATAGCCGAAGAACTGGCCGGCCTTGGTGGCGCGGTTGATCTCGCCCATCGGGATGTCGTCGCCCATGCCGTCGGTCTGGTTGTCGGTGAACCAGAGCGTCTTGTCCTTCGGGTTGAAGTCCATGCCGACCGAGTTGCGCACGCCGGTCGCATAGACCTCGCGGCCGGTGCCGTCCTGGTTCATCCGGACGATGCCGCCGATGCCCCACTTCGTGTAGAGCGCCAGCTTGTCGCGCGGCTGCACGTTGAACGGCTGGCCGAGTGTGATGTAGAGCTTGTTGTCGGGGCCGATCCGGCAGACGCGGCCGCTGTGGTTGAACGACTCTTCCTCCGTCGGGATCAGCTTGCCCTGCTCGACGACCTCGCCGACCGCGACATCGGCGCCTTCATAGAAGAACTCCGCGGCCGGGAACGTGTAGACGCGGTTGCTCTCGACGACGATCAGGAAGCCGTCCCGGGTCCAGCAGACCGCGTTCGGATTGCGGAACTTCAGCGACGGCGCGAATTCCTTGACCTCGGTCGCGGTGTCCCCGCTGTTGCGGTTCGTGACCGCCCAGACGGTGGTCTTGCGGGTGCCGACGAACAGCATGTTGGTCGACGGCGCGACCGCCATCATGCGCGCGTCGGGCACGACTGCGTACAGGTCGATCTTGAAGCCGGGTGGCAGCTTGACGCGCTTCAGGTTCTCGCGCAGCTGATCGGCGTTCTTGCCGGTCTGCGGCACCAGCGGAATGTGCGGGTCGGTGCCCGAGACCTTCATCTGCTTGAGCTTGTCGATGTTCGACATCGCGGGTTGCGCCTGGGCGGCGAGCGACAGGAGTCCCGCGCCGAGCAGTGCGGCGGCGGACGGTTTGAAATGCGTTTTCATTTGTCTCTCCTCGATCGTTTTGATGCGCCCCCTTGCTCGGCAAGGGGGTCACGATCTTAGCGTCGAGGCGGAGACGACGCAGCGTGCGCGGGCTGCGGCTTACGCGGGCCGCGCGCGCGGGCGCGTCGGCGCGGTCGGCCGCGCCGACGCGTTCAGCGATCAGCGCGACGTGGCCCCATCCCGGTTCGGGTTGATCAGGTATTTCGTCCCGGTCGTCCGCTTGCCGTAGACCGAGATCGCGTCGAGCTGCAGCGCCTCGGCGAGCGAGATCTCCTTCGAGTAATGGCTCGCGAACGTCGTCGTCAGCTCGGCCGCGACACGCTCTTTCAGCATCTTCGCGGCCGCGGGTCCGATCTTCTGCAGAAACGGGAACAGCAGCCAGCCGCCGATGCCCCAGGCCATGCCGAAATTGCGGACGAGCTCGGTCGCACCGGTGTCTAGGCCGCCGTACAGATAGACCTGCTTGTGCGTCGCCGAACCGTAGCGGCTGTACTCCTTCGCGTCGCGGTTCAGTGCCGCTTCCATCGCGCCGAGGATCTGCCCGGCGAGCTTGCCGCCGCCGATCGCATCGAACGCCAACGTCGCGCCGGTCGCGACCAGCGCTTCGGTCAGGTCGTCGATGAACGTCGGCGCCGTCGCATTGCAGACGTGCTTCGCGCCGATCGCGCGCAGCAGCTCGGCCTGATCCGGCGTGCGCACGATGTTGACGAGGCCGATTCCGTCGGCGATGCAGATCCGGTTCAGCATCTGGCCGAGGTTCGACGCCGCGGCGGTGTGGACCAGCGCGCGATGGCCTTCACGCCGCATCGTCTCGACCATCCCGAGTGCGGTCAGCGGATTGACGAACGACGACGCACCCTGGGCCGGCGTCGCGCCGGAGGGCAGCGGCAGGCATTGCGCGATCGGGATCGAGCGGTACTGCGAATACATCGCGCCGCCGAGCACCGCGACCGTTTTGCCGATGAGCGCCTGCGCCGCCGGTGACGCGCCGGCCGCGACGACGATGCCGGCGCCTTCGTTGCCGACCGGCATCGATTGGTCGAGCCGGCCCGTGACCCCCTTCATCGCCTTGTCCGGGATCGGCGCCGTCACGACCGGGCGTGCCGAGGTCCCCGATGCCTTGGCGCTGCCGATGTCCGCGGGCCCGAACAGCAGGCCGATGTCGGACGGATTGATCGGCGCGGCCTCGATCCGCACGAGCACCTCGTCGGCGGCCGGCACCGGAACGTCGAGCTCGACCAGCGACAGCTCGAGCTCGCCGTTGCGCTTGACGATCGAGCGAAGCTGCAGGCCGGTGCGTGGAAGGGTCGTGCTCATCATGTCTCCGCGGCGTTCGGAACGCCATTCGTGGCCGCGATCGCGCCATCGCTCGACGAGCGTTCGCACTGCAGCGCACCCGCGGATTCTGCAACGCCGCTGCCGCGCGGTGCCGGTGCGAGCGGCGCCGGCGCCTACACGGCAATATGCGGGAAAACCCTATACTGGGTCGATCGCTGCGGCGCCGTCGCGCTGCGCAGAGGAACTCAGTGAGCGAAACAGCAGCCAACGCGGGAATCGCGGTCGACGTCGCGACCTCGGTCTCGCGCCGCTCGGCCACCGGCGCGAGTGCCCGACCCGCGTCCGCGTCCGCGCTCGGCGCAGCCGCACGCTGGCTCGGCCTGCGCGCCGCGCCGCGCCGCCTCAACCTCGCGCTGCAGGGCGGCGGCGCGCACGGCGCGTTCACCTGGGGCGTGCTCGACGCGCTGCTCGACGATCCGGAGGTCGAGTTCGAAGGCCTGACCGGCAGCAGCGCCGGCGCGATCAACGCGGTCGTCTTCGCCGACGGCTGGGTCAAGGGCGGACGCGAAGGCGCGCGCGAGGCCCTGGCCGAGTTCTGGACCGGCGTCGGCAAGCAGCTGCCGGCGACGATGACGCAAGGCGACGGCGACGCGATCAGCCTGTCGCCGGCGAGCAAGATGTTCGCGGCGTGGGCCGGTCATTTCTCGCCGGCGCAACTGAATCCGCTCGAGCTGAATCCGCTGCGCGACCTGCTGCAGCGCCAGATCGACTTCGACGGCTTGCGCGCGCACAGCCCGTTCAAGCTCTTCGTCGGCACGACGCAGGTGAATACCGGCAAGTTGCGCGTGTTCCGCGAATCGGAGCTGACCGTCGAGGTGCTGCTCGCGTCGGCCTGCCTGCCGCGCTTGCATCACTCGGTCGAGATCGACGGCGAGCCGTACTGGGACGGCGGCTATTGTGCGAACCCGGCCGTCTTTCCGCTGTTCTACGACTGCGATTCGCGCGACGTGCTGCTGGTGCTGCTGAGCCCGCTGCGCCGCGAAGGGACGCCGCGGACCGTCGAGGAGATCGATGCGCGCATCCTCGAGCTCGCGTTCAGCGCGAACTTCATGCGCGAGATGCGGATGTTCTCGCATGCGACCGAGTTCTCGAGCCCGGCGTTCCTGACGTTCGGACGCCTCGAGCGCCGTCTGCAGCAGATGCGCTTCCACATGATCGATTCGAGCGAGCTGATCAGCCTGCAGCGCGCCGAGACGCGACTGCTCGCGCACGGCCCGTTCCTCGAGCTGCTGCACGCCCAGGGACGCGAGCGGGGCGGGCTCTGGCTTGCCGCACACGGCGCCGACATCGGGCGCCGTTCGACCGTCGACGTGAAGACCTGGTTCGCTTGAGCCGAGCGCAGCGCGCGACGGACGAATTAAGGCCGAAAAAAGGAGCCAAAAAAAAGAGACAGGGCGGGCCCTGTCTCTCTTTCGCGGAGCGAATCCGCGTGACGCGTATCCGCTTGTATCCGCTTACTTTGCGATCGACGCCTTCTTCATGTCGGCCTTCGCTTCGGCTTTCACCGCCGCGGTTTCGGCCTTCGCGGCAGCCTTGTCGGCGTTCGCTTCGACCTTGACCTTGTCGGCCTTCGCGTCGGCCTTGATCGATTTCTTGTCGGCCTTCATGTCGGCCTTCGCGACGGTCTTGTCGGCCTTCGCATCGGCAGCGACCTTGTCTTCGGCGTCGGCCTTCGCGGCGTGGTGACGGGCCTTGTGCTTGGTCTTCATCGCATGGGCCATCGCGTCGGCCTTCTTCTCGGACGCCTTCGCTTCGGCGGTCTGGACCTTCGCGTCGGCCTTGGCATCGGTCTTCATTTCGGCGGCGGTCGCCTTCACGACGGCCTTGTCCGCCTTCGCATCGGCCTTGACGACGGCCGGCGGCGTCATCGCTGCCGGAGTCGTCGTTGTGGTCGCGGTCTGCGCGAACGCGGTCGAGGCGACGAGCGTGGAAATCAGCGTGGCAAGTAGCTTGTTCATCGAATCTTTCAGAGTTGGATCAAGAGGACCGGCGCTTTTTGCACCGGTTCAGTCATCAACGCCGGAGCCGCGGATGGGTTGACCGCGCGCCGCAAGGCCGCTTTGCGCCCGGTGCCCGCCCGTCGGCGGAGCCGGCGCCGGGCTCAGACCGGGCGCATCGCGAGGAGCTCCGGAATCTTCGTGTCGGCGCCCTTGCCGACCTTGCCGGCGATCGCGACCGAGGCCCCGGCCGCGAGCATCCGCTCGAATGCCGCGCGGACCGAACCGGCGTCGACCGCCTCGACCGCGGCGCGCAGTTCCGCACGCGGCCGGACCCGGCCGTGCGTGAACAGGTCCTGGGCCGCGTCCTCGAGGCGGCGCAGCGGCCGCTCCTGCGAGCGCAGCATCCGCACCGCGATCTGGTTGCGCGCGCGCTCGAGCCCGACCCGGTCGGTCGATTCGGCATGCGCGGCGAGCAGCCGCGCGACTTCGACGAAGAATTCGTCGAGATGCTTCGGCACTGTCGTCGCCTCGATCACGAACTGCCCGCACAGGTCGAGCACGTCGGCCGAGCAGGCCGCGTAATAGACCAGGCCCCGGCGCTCGCGGATCTGGTCCATCAGCGGCGAGCTCATTCCCTCGCCGAACAGCGCGGCCGCGACGACGCCGGCGTGATAGTCGTCGGCGAGGCCGGGGATCGGGAAGCCGAGCACGACATGGGTCTGGCTGCAGCCGACCTGACGCCGCGTCGCGACGCCGCCGAGGTAGGCCGGCCTTGCGACCGCGTTGGCGCTCCCCGCCGGCATCGACCCGAACGCGGCCTGCGCGTCGGCCAGGATCGCATCGGCATCGATGTTGCCGGCGATGCCGACGACGACGTTCGCGCCGGTGTACTGGCTGCGCACATAGTCGAGCAGCTCGGCACGCGCGAAGCGCTCGATGTTGCGGCGCGTGCCGATGACAGGCTGGGCCACCGGATGCGCGCCGAAGCAGAGCTTGTCGAAGAGCTTGTACGCGGTCGACAGCGCGTCGTCCTCGTCTTCGGTCAGCTCGTGCAGGATCACCTGACGCTCGCGCTCGAGCTCGTCCTGCGGAAACGTGCTGCCTTGGACGATGTCGCCGAGCATCCGGACGAAGCGTCCGGCGTCGCCGGCGAGCCCCGACATGTGGAACGCGGTGTGGTCCTTGTCGGTGTGCGCGTTGACGTCGGCGCCGAGGCGCTCGGCATCGAGGTTGATCTGCTGGCAGTCGCGCTCGTGCGTGCCCTTGAACGCCATGTGCTCGACGACGTGGCTGATGCCGTTCAGGCGCCGGCTTTCGTGCTGGCTGCCGGAGCGCACGAAGACGCTGACGCTCGCGGTCTCGAGGTGCGGCAGGCGGATCGCGACGACCCGCACGCCGTTGCCGAGCGTCGTCACGGCGGTATCGGAGTCGAGAACAGGTTTTGACATCGACGCCATTGTCGTGCCGGTCCGCGGATCGTTCTTTGCGAGGGGCTTCGAGCGGAGACCGTCGCGCCGATGTATCAGGTTGTGTATTCGAGGTGTGTAACCTTCGGGTTTCGCCGGAATTCCTCTTCGACCGCCGATGTTCGGACAACGCAGACCCGTCATATTCGAACCGTATGGAAGGCGGCGTTCGCGCCGGCTGATGCCGCGCTGGCTCGCGCTGCTGCTGGTCGGCGTCGCGCTCGGCGCCGGTGCGGTGATCTTCGTGCAGGAGCGCTATCTGCCGCCGCGGCTCTCGGCCGAAGCGGCCGCCGAACTGCGCGCGGCGTTCGGGCAGGCCGATGCCGAGCGGGTGCGCCTGAAGGGCGAGCTCGCCGACACCGCGCAGCGCCTGGAGAGCGCGCTCGCGGAGCGCAAGGGACTCGCGACCGAGCTCGCCTCGAGCACCGAGAGCGTCAAGCGCCTGCGCGAAGACGTCGGCTCGCTGGTCGCATCGCTGCCGCCCGATCCACGCAGCGGCGCGATCGCGGTGCGCGCCGCGCGCTTCACGGTCGAGGGCAGCACGCTCGCCTACGACGTCGTGCTGTCGCGCGAGCGTCCGGGAGCGAAGCCGTTCGGCGGCGTGCTGCAGTTCATCGTCTCCGGCGCGTCGGAGCGCGGCGCCGAAAGCACCGTCGCATCGACGCCGGTCCCGGTCTCGATCGGCAACTACGACAGCGTGCGCGGCAGCGTCGCGCTGCCGCAAGGCTTCAAGCCGCGCCAGACGACGATCAACGTGCTCGACAAGGTCGGCGGCAAGGTCCTCGGCATGCGGGTGATGTACGTCAAATAGCCGCAGCGTCGCGCGCGGGTACTCCGCGGGTACTCTCTCGAGCCGACCCGACCGCCTTGTCCGAGTGTTATCGATGACGATCTGCTGGCCGGGCGCGACACGGCTTCTCGCCGACGACGCCGGCCGGCGGAATCAGGGGTTTTTCCCCCCTTGAATCCAGGGGCATGCCCCAGTCGACAGCCCGTCGGTACTTGAATACCCTGTCCGTTCCCACCCACCCGCCGTGCCGCGGTCTCACAAGGACTGCGGCACATCCGTTTCAAAAGGACCCCCTCGTCATGATGCTCACCCATGTCAATCGCCGCTTGACGCCTGTTGCGTTGGCACTCGCCGTCGCCGGCGCATTCGCGCTGTCGACCGCACAGGCCGCCCCGCGTCAGAGCGGCGCGGTCGATGCGGCCGCCCGGCCGAGCCAGGACACGTCTTCGGCGCTGGTGCAACTGAACGGCGACCCGCTCTCCACCTCCGCGAAGACAAAGCCGACCAAGGGCAAGAAGATCGATTTCAACGCCGCTGCGGTGAAGTCGTACCGGGCCCAGCTTTCGGCGCTGCGCAACGACTACAAGGCCTGGCTGCGCGCGAACGTGCCCGGCGCAAAGGTCACCGGCGAGTTCGATATCGCGCTGAACGCGGTCGCGGTGGAGCTGAACGGCGCGACCTTGGCGCAAGTGTCGGCGACGCCGATGGTGAAGACGGCCGAGTACCAGGGGCTCTACTACCCGAACATCGTCGACCCCGACCTCGCGCTGATCAGCGCCGAGCAGGCCTGGGCCGTCGTCGGCGGACCGGCCAATGCCGGAGACGGCGTCAAGGTCGCGATCATCGATACGGGCATCGACCAGACCCACCCGTGCTTTTCTGCTGACGGCTATCCGGCCCAGAAGCAACTCGGCGACACCCGCTACACCAACAACAAGGTGATCGCGGCGCGAGTCTTCAACAACAAGCTGAACCAGAACCGCTTCACCGCCGAAGGGATCGGCGACCATGGCACCCACGTCGCCGGCACCGTCGGCTGCAACTACCAGACCGCAGGCGAGCCGAACGTCGTCCATGGCGTGACGTTGCCGTACCAGATGTCGG
The DNA here is from genome assembly GCA_040006015.1 of Caldimonas sp. GTDB lineage: Bacteria > Pseudomonadota > Gammaproteobacteria > Burkholderiales > Burkholderiaceae_C > Schlegelella_A. The sequence continues at coordinate 3,081 of JBDTXV010000008.1, read as the reverse complement.
GCGTCGCGCCGCGCGCGCTGCTCGGCAACTACAACGTGTTTCCCGGCGACGTCGCGAACGCGCGTTCCGAGGACATCGTGAACGCGCTCGAGGCGGCCTATGTCGACGGCTTCCAGGTCGCGAACATGAGCCTCGGCGGCGGCAGTCACGGCGTTCAAGACCTGCTGACCCACGTCGTCGACAACCTCGACGAAGCCAACATGGTCGTCGCGATCTCGAACGGCAACGACGGACCGACCGGCTTCACGGTCGGTTCGCCGGGCATGGCCGCACGCGCGCTGACGGCCGGTGCGAGCACGGTGCCGCACTTCGTCGGCGCACCGGTGACCGCTGCCGGACAGGGCCCGTATGGCGCCGCGAGCGGCGACTTCGCCGTCGTCAAGACCGACCTGACAGCGCCGCTCGGACTGGTTCCCGGCGCGGCCGCGAACACGCTGGGCCTGGCCTGCACCGGGCTCGCGCAGGGTTCGCTCGCCGGCAAGATCGCGTTGCTGTCGCGCGGCACCTGCTCGTTCTCGATCAAGATCCGCAACGCGCAGGATGCCGGCGCCGTTGCGGTGCTGGTGGTCAACAACGTCGCCGGCGACCCGACCGCGATGGCGCAGGACGGTCTTCCGAACCAGCCGATCATTCCGGCGTACATGCTCGGCAGGGTCGACGGGTTGGCGCTCAAGAGCGCCGGTGACGGCGCCAGCACGACGATCGGCGCGTCGCTGAGCTACTTCCTGACCGCGAACGCGAACATCATGGCCGGCTTCAGCAGCCGCGGTCCGACCGATGTCCAGTTCCGGATCAAGCCCGACGTCGTCGCGCCCGGTGTCAACGTGCTGTCGTCGGTGCCGCATACCGCTTGCGACGCACCGCCGTGCTTCGCGTTCTTCAGCGGCACCTCGATGGCGTCTCCGCACCTCGCCGGCTCGGCTGCCGTGCTGCGCGGCAAGTATCCGGACTGGTCGGCCGCGGAGGTGCGTTCGGCGGTCGTCAACACCGCGGTCCGCGGCGTGCTGAAGGACTACAAGAACGGCACGTCGATCGTCACCGATGTGAACATCGTCGGCGCCGGCCTCGAGAACCTGCTGCTCGCAGTCGGCGCGACGGTCGCACTCGACCCGGTGAGCCTGAGCTTCGGCGGCATTCCGTCGGGCAGCGGCCAGAGCCGGCAAGCGCAGATCACGCTGACCAACATCAGCGGCTCCGCGAAGACGCTCGATCTTGCGATCAGCTCGCAGCCGTCCGGCATCGTCTACAGCGTGAGCCCGTCGACCGTCGCATTGGCCGCGGGCGAATCGACGACGATCACCATCCGCGTGCAGGCGCACGCCGGCGATTCCGGGCCGCAGCAGGCCTACCTCGAGGTCACCGAGGGCGGAACGTCGGTCGCGCATGCCGCGCTGTTCTCGTTGCTGAAGTAGCCCCTTGGAAAGCGAGTCGGGGCGGCCACGAGGCCGCTCCGACTCGTTTCCGCGTCGGCCTTTCGATGCGCGCGACCGGCCCGAGACCAACGGATCGCTGTCGCTTCGAAGGCGGAAAGGGCATCCGTCAATTGCGCTGTCCGCGCGAAGCTAGTAAACGTCTGGCTGCACAAACGGAGGAGACTCGATGAAAAACCGCATCGGCTGGACAGTGACCCGCAGCCTCGTCTTTTGCCTCGCCGCGCTCGTCGCGACGGCCGCCGCGGCCCAGTCGCGGCAGTTCAGCTTCGCGTACGACCAGCCGCCGACGACGGCGTACGGCATCGCCGGAAATATCTTCGACGCGAAGTTGAAGGAGCTCTCCGGCGGCAAGATGAGCATCAACCAGTTCCCCGGCGCACAGCTCGGCCAGGAACCGCAGATGCTGCAGAAGATGCGCGCCGGCGACATCGACTTCGTGATCACGTCGACCGCGAACGCGTCGACCGTCGTGCCGCAGGCCGGCGTGTTCTCGCTGCACTTCATCTTTCGCGATCAGCAGCACCTGGCGAAGGCGCTCGCCGATCCGGCCATCGCGGCCGAGTTCCGCGCGATGGTCAAGGAGCAGGTGCAGGGCGCGCAGGTGCTCGGCCTGATGACGATGGGCATGCGCAACATGTACAGCAAGCAGGAAATCAAGTCGGTCGACGACATCAAGGGTCGCAAGGTCCGCGTCCAGGCGACGAAGACCGAGGACACGCACTTCCCGGCCTACGGTGCGCAGACCGTGCACATGCCGTTCGGCGACGTCTACACGTCGCTGCAGACCGGCGTCGTCAACGTCGCCGAGAACGGCATCAACGTCTACCTCGCCAACAAGCACTACGAGGTCGCGCCGATCCTGTCGATCACCGAGCACGAGGCCAACAACAACTGCCTCTGGGTCAGCGACAAGACCTGGAACAGCCTGACGCCGGAGCAGCAGAAGTGGGTCCAGGCGGCGGCCGACGAGGTCTCGAAGACCGAGCCGGCATTGGCGCTTAAGCTCGAAAAGGATTCGGCCGACAAGCTGAAGGCGATCGGCGTCAAGGTCGTCGAGGGCGTCGACAAGAGCGGCTTCATGAAGGCCGCGGCGCCGATCCAGGACGAGCTCGCCGCCGAGCTCGGCCCGCATGCGGTGAAGCTGCTGAAGCTCGTTCGCGACGTGAAGTAACGCTCGCGCCGCGCGGCCGCGACCGCGCTTCCCTGCAACCGCCGCTCGAGGAGTCCGGATGGCCGACTTTCGCGCCCTGGTCTTGCAACGCCATCGTCGACTGAAGTGGAAGGCGTTCGACCGCCTCGAAGCCGGCTTGATGATCCTCTGCGGCGTCTGCATCACGATGTTCACGCTGGCGGTCTTCCTCGACGTCGCGACGCGCACGCTCGGCGCGCCGTGGCTCTGGCTGCAGCAAGTCACGACCGCGTTCTTCGCGTGGGGCGTCTTCGTCGGCATGGCCGCCGCGACGCGCCGCAACGACCATTTCTACCTGACCGAGATCACGAAGCGGATGACCGGTGCGCCGCGCACCGCGATCGAGATCGCGAACCGGCTGATCGTGCTGGCGGTCTCGGTCGCGCTGGTCTGGTGCGGCACGCAGAACGCGCTGCTCGACCTCGGCAGCTACCGGATGCCGTCGCTGATTCCGCTGAC